>JAEVYR010000327.1 GCA_023392645.1 Chloroflexota bacterium
GGCCGCGGCCGTCCGCGACGCCCCCGGCGGCGATCACCGGGATCGGCGCGACCGCATCGACGACGGCCGGCAGCAACGCGAGGGTGCCGATCGCGCCGGCGTGACCGCCCGCCTCGCCGCCCTGGGCGATGATCACGTCGGCGCCGGCCTCGGCCGCCCGGATCGCCAGCACCAGCGGCTGCACCTGCACGAAAAGCTTCGCGCCCGCCGCGTGGGTGGCGTCGACAAACGGTGTCGGGTCGGAGAAGGAGTGATTGATCGCCGCCACACCCTCATCCAGCGCCACGCGCGCCAGCTCTTCGGTGCCCGGAAACGACGAGATGAACCCCACCCCGAACGGCCGCGCGGTACGCGACCGCGCGATGCGGATCTGCTCCCGCAGCCAGTCCGCGCCGTCGGGGGTGGTGCCGCCGATCATGCCGAAGCCGCCGGCCTCGGAGACCGCGGCGGCCAGCGCACCGGTCGCGGTGCCCGCCATCGAGGCGTTGACGATCGGGTGTTCGATGCCGAGCAGCGTGCAAAACGAGGTAGTGATCATGAGCGACCTCCTGTGGCCAGCAATCGATCCGTAGCGCCGACCCGGCGCCTGCCCTGAGCGACGGCCGCAGGCTGGAGTCGCATGGGGCGGCCACCCGTCGCGCCATTCCGGCGCGCCCCGGATGCCCACGCATATCCTCCACTCGCATCCGCCTGTCGCCTCGCCACAACGGGGACATCGGCCGTCAATCGAGCATCTTGCGGCAAAGCAACTTCTCGCTGCCGAGCGGGAAGTCGGGGATCGCCGCGACCCGCCGGAATCCGTGTCGCTCGTAGAACGCCGGCGCCTGGAAGCTATGTGTTTCAAGCACCATCTGGTGGCATCCGCGTGCCCGCGCCTCCCGCTCAGCCGCCAGCAGCAGGGCGCTGCCGATGCCCCGTCCCCGCAGCGACTCCGCGACCCACAGGTGCTCGACCTTGCAGGTACCACCCCAGGTATACCCGCTGATCCCCGCGACGATCTCGCCGGCGTCGTCCCGAATCGCGGCGTTCAGCATCCGGCCATCGCCGATGCCGCTCGCGGCAACATTGAATTCGTAAATCCGACCGTCGAGAAGGGCGACCAGCTCCGGCAGGTCGTCGTCGCCGATCGTGATGTCGTCCATGATTGGCTCCTGTCGCCGGATCGAAAGTCAATCGTCCGCATCGCGTGTGGGTACCACCATACTGCCGCGAGCCTCGCGATCATGCGTCAGCTTGACAGAATACCCGCGCTCTGCCACGCTGAACACCCGGGACCTTCGTTGCTCTCCCCGACATTGCGAGCCAGTCCCAACATGGCCACTTCCCACCATCCGGAACCACGGGTCACCGCGCCTCGACCCGCTGTCGCCAGTCACGTCACCCTCCCACGACCGTTGACACCGCTGATCGCTCGGGACGACGAGATCGCCGCCGTCGCCGCGCTGCTGCGCGATCCCGAGGTCCACCTGCTGACCCTCACCGGGCCGGGCGGCGTCGGCAAGACGCGCCTGGCGATCGCGGCCGCTGCCGGCGTTGCCGGTGACTTCCCCGATGGGGTCGCCTACGTCGACCTCTCCCCGGTCACCAACCCCGATCTCGTCCCGCATACCATCGCGGCATCGCTCGGTCTTCGCGACAGCGACGCCGGCTCGCCGGGAGATCGGCTCGCCACCGCGCTTGCCCCGCGCCGGCTGCTCCTGCTGCTCGACAATTTCGAGCAGGTCGTCACCGCCGCGCCCCGGCTTCGCCAGCTTCTCGACGCCTGCCCCCGGCTCGTGCTGCTCGTCACCAGCCGCATCCGCCTCCGGGTGTCCGGCGAGCGCGAGTTCCCGGTCGCGCCGCTGCCGCTCGACGCACCGGGGAGCGACGAGGATGCCGAGGCGACGGGCGCGATCCGGCTTTTCGTCGAGCGCGCGCGTGCCGTCCGGCCCGAGTTCGACCCCGATGCCGAATCCCTGCCGGCCGTCGCCGAGATCGTCCGCCGCGTCGACGGTCTCCCGCTCGCGATCGAGCTGGCCGCCGCCCGCGTCAAGGCCCTGCCGCCTGCCGCGCTCCTGCGCCGGCTGGAGCCGCGCCTGCCGCTCCTCAGCGGCGGCGCGCGCGACCTGCCCTTGCGGCAGCAGACGCTGCGCGACGCGATCGAGTGGAGCCACGACCTGCTCGACGACGCCGAGCGTGCCCTGTTCCGCCGCCTCGGCGTCTTCGTCGGCGGGTTCACGCTCGACGCCGCGGAAACCGTCCTGGCCGACCCCGGTGCATCCGGACCCGACGCCCCGACCGGCGTGCTGGACGGCATCACCACCCTGATCGAGCACAGCCTGCTCCGGCAGACCGCGGAACCCGACGGCGAGCCGCGCTACCGGATGCTGGAGACGCTCCGCGAGTACGCGCGCGACCGCCTCGATGCCTCCGGCGAGCGCGACGCCATCCAGCGCCGCCACGCCGCGTTCTTCCTCGCGCTCGCCGAGACGGACGCGCCGGGGCTCACCGGGCCGGCGCCGGCGACCTGGCTCGAACGCCTGGATCGCGATACCGACAATCTCCGCGCCGCGCTGCGCCGCTCCCTGGATCGCGGCGATATCGACGCATCGACGCGGCTGGGCGCGGCGATGTGGCGCTTCTGGGAGCGCCGGAACGCGCTGATCGAGGGGCGGGCGCAGCTCGCCGCGATGCTCGCGCTCCCCTCCGACCCGGCGCTGATCGCGGCCCGGAGCAGTGCCCTCACCGGCGCCGCGGCGCTGGCTGCCCTGCAGGCCGACTATGACCAGGCCACCCGGCACGGCGAGGACGCGCTGGCGGGCTGGCGCCAGCTCGGCGACCAGCGCGGCATCGCCCGCGCGCTGCTGGGCCTGGCGACCGTCGCTCGCTATCAGGACGACTATGCCCGCGCCGAATCCCTCGGGGACGAGAGCCTCGTCGCCTTCCGATCCATCGACGATCGATGGGGCATCGGCCACGTGCTCGCGAATCTCGGGATGGTCGCGTGGGTCCAGGGCGATCACGTTACGGGAACCGCTCGCTACGAGGACGCGCTCGGCCACCTGCGCGCCGTCGGTGACGACGCGGGCGTCTTCGAAGTCACGCTCGAACTCGGGAAGGGCGCATCCGACGCCGGCGACCAGACGCGCGCCACCGGGCTGCTGGAGCAATGCCTGGCGCTGAGCGAGACGATGGGCGACGGCGCCAGCCGCGGCGAAGCCCTGACCGAGCTGGGCGTCGTGGCGCAACGACAGGGCGACCACGCTCGCTCGCGCGAGTTGTTCGAGGAGGCCGCCGCGCTGGCGCAGGGCAACGGCGATCGCCGTCAGCTCGCCTGGCTCGCGGCGCATCGGGGGAACGTCGACGTCGCGGCCGGCCACATCGGCGCCGCCGCGAGCCATTATGCGGAAGCTCTCGACCTGTTTCTCGCGATGAACAACCGTGTCGGCATCGCCCAGTGCCTCGAAGCCATCGCCCACTGCGCCGCGATGCGCGCTCGCCCCGCGCCCGCCCTCGGACTGCTCGGCGCATCCGCCGCCATGTTCGAGCAGATCGGCGCTATCCCACCGCCCGACCGCGATCCCGCTATCGACGCGGCATCGCTGCGGGCGAAGGTGTCCGCGGCGGAATTTGCCGAGGCGTGGGACGCGGGGCGGGCGCTCAGTCCGGATGACGCCGTCGCCGCGGCTCTCGCACTGGCCGTCGAGCTCGCCGCGGCGCCCGGCATCGACGCCGCCGACGAGCCGACCTCGCTCGCGGCGACGCTCGGCCTCACCCCGCGCGAGGTCGAGGTTCTCGGTCTGCTGACCGACGGCAAGAGCGACCGGGAGATCGCCGACGCGCTCTCGATCAGCGAGCGCACCGCCGGCAACCACGTCCAGCACGCGATGCAGAAGATCGGCGTCGACTCCCGCACCGCCGCCGCCGTCTACGCCGTCCGCAACGACCTCGCCTGAGGCTGTCGAAATCCCCCGCCATCACGGCCGGCGGCAAGCGCGACGCGCTCGCCCACGGAGGGGCGAGCTTACAGGATGGCGTCGTTTCGTTGTCCCGGGAATCGGGCGTTTGTGCCCGCGACGGTCGCCCGGAAAAACACGTCCAGGCCTGCAGGCGCCATCGCTGGTTTGTTGCCGCTCCCAACGGACCGATCCAGCCGCACCGCCACCTGAGGAATTCTCCTCACTCGCCCCAACTCCCCAATCGGGGAGTTCCCCCGATGTGCTCGCCACCGCGCGGGAGCAGGATCGAAGCATGCCAGCGGGCGCCGGCCCGCACCGGTAACGCCTCGCAGAAAGGGGAACACCATGGGTCACACCGTATCTGCATCCGTCACGGCCGAGCGCTTCTCGCGCCGATCGGCGCTCGGCCAGATCGCTGGCGCCGCGACAGCGGCCGCCATCGCGGCAACGCCGCTCGGATCGCGTCGAGCCACGGCAACCGCCGCTTCGCCGTCAATCGCACCACACATGAAAGGAACCGTCATGACACAGTCCACACCCGTCGCCGAGAATGCCCCCCTTACCGTCGCGCTGGTGCACGGCGCCTTCGCCGACTCCTCGAGCTGGAACGGCGTGATCGAGCTGTTGCATGGGGCCGGGGTCGCGACTACATGCCCTCCCAACCAGCTGCGGGGCATCCCCCAGGATGCTGCCTACGTCGCCAGCTTCCTCAATCAGATTCCGGGACCGGTGCTGCTCGTCGGCCATTCGTACGGCGGCGCGGTCATCACCAACGCCGGCTCCCAGGCCGACAACGTCGTGGGCCTGGTCTATGTCGCGGCGTTTGCCCCGGACGAGGGCGAGACGCTGCTCGAAGTCGAGCAGGGGTCGCGCGACAGCGTGTTGTTCAGCGCCCTGATCCCGCTTCAGTACCCGACCGGGAACGGGACCGAGACGGCCACCGAATTCGTGATCGATCCCGCGAAGATCCAGGACGCGTTCGCCAGCGACCTGTCCGCGGAGCAGAACGCCCTCCTGGCCTCCACACAGCGGCCGATCGCGGAAGCCGCATTCGGGGTGCCGACCACGGCGCCGGCGTGGAAGACGCTCCCGTCGTGGGCGATCGTCCCCTCTGGCGACAAGGCGGTCGGCACCGACGTCGTGCGCTTCTACGCCGAGCGCGCCGGCGCCACCATCACCGAGCTCGAGGGGTCGCACGTGATCATGATCTCCCAGCCCCAGGCCGTCGCCGATGTGATCCTGACCGCCGTCGATGCGGTTTCGACCGTTGGCGCGGGCGCCTGAGCCCGCATAGCGCCGCCCCTGTGGCGGCCCACCGAAAACGGAGCAACACCATGACGGACACCGCCACCAGAACGACGACCTGGACAATCGATCCCAACCACAGCACCGTCGGCTTCGCCGTCAAGCACATGATGTTCGCCACCGTTCGGGGCCGCTTCAACGACTTCGCCGGCACGATCCAGTTCGATCCCGATCAGGTCGAGCGCTCCGGCGTCGATGTCAGCATCAGGACCGCCAGTGTCGACACCGGCATCGGCCCTCGTGACGCCGACCTGCGCAGTGCCAACTTCTTCGATGTCGAGCACTTTCCCACCATGACCTTCCACAGCACCCGCGTCGAGGGCAACGGCGAGCAGTTCGTCATCCACGGCGACCTGACGATCAAGGGCACGACCCGTCCGATCGCGCTGGCGGCGACGTACCAGGGGCGCGGCGCCAACCCCTCCGGCACCGAGGTCGCCGGCTTCGAGGCCACGGGCAAGCTCAATCGCAAGGACTTCGGTCTCAACTGGAACCAGGCGCTCGAGAGCGGCGGCGTGCTCGTCGGCGACGAGATCAAGCTCAGCATCGAGGTCGAGGCCGACATCGCATCCTGACGCCGTCCCCGTCCTGATCGCGTCGTGCCGCCTCTCTGGCGGCCCCATCGAAATCAGAAAGGAACCCCCCATGAAGATCGTCGTCAACGGCGGCACCGGCCGCATCGGCTCCAACGTCGTCAGCAAGCTCCGCGATCACGGCCACGAGGTCGTGCCGGCATCGCCCCGGCTGGGCATCAACAGCGTCACCGGCGAGGGGCTCGCTGACGCCTTGCAGGGCGCCAAGGTGCTCGTGGACGTCTCCAACTCGCCGTCGTTCGAGGATGCCGCGGTGCTGGAATTCTTCACCGCATCGACCCGTAACCTGCTCGCCTCCGAGGCGGCCGCCGGTGTGGGGCACCACGTCGCGCTTTCGATCGTCGGCATCGACCGCTCGCCCGACAACGGCTACTTCACGGCCAAGATCGCCCAGGAGCACCTGATCGAAGCCGGCCCGATCCCGTACTCGATCGTCCGGGCGACGCAGTTCATGGAGTTCGTCGACGGCATCGCCGATTCAGCCACGGTCGGCACCGAGGTCCACATGGCGCCGGTCGCGTTCCAGCCCATCGCCGCCGAGGATGTCGCCGCCGCCGTCACCGAAACCGCGATGGGGCTCCCGCTGAACGGTCGCCGCGAGATCGCCGGACCCGACCGGCTCCGCTTCGACGAGGTCATCCGCCAGCGCCTGGCTTCGCGCGACGACCCGCGCACCGTGGTCGTCGACCCCGACGCGGAGTACTTCGGCTCGGTCCCGAGCGAGGACTCGCTCGTGCCGCTCAACGGCGCGACGCTCGGCGCGATCCACTACGCC
>JAEVYR010000362.1 GCA_023392645.1 Chloroflexota bacterium
GCTCTCCTACCATCTCGTGTTCTTCGCGAAGCGCGTGAGCGGAGAGCAGATCGTGATCAAGGCGACCGTGCCGAACGATGAGCAAGTCGCCGAGGTGGCCGGCGTTCACGCACTCTCCGACGCCGGCGCGGGTCCACGCCTGGTGTGGTCCGACCTCGATCGCGGGGTGTTCGCGATGGACCGCATCCTCCCCGGCGAGACGCTGCCGACGCACATTCCCACGCTAGCGGAGGACGCCAGCATCGTCGGCGTTATCGGCCGCCTGGCCGCGAGGATCGCTCGCGAGGTCGACATCTCGCCGTTTCGAGATCAGTTGGTGACGGTGCGCGATTACACCGCGACGCTGGACACATACGATCCAACGTCCGCGATGTGGCGCGACCACCGCGCCGAGGTCGATCGCGCGCGGACGTTGCGCGACGCGATGCTGTCGGACGATAGCCAGCCACACGGCTTCGTCCATGGCGACCTGCATCACTACAACATCCTGCTGGACGGCGACGGGCGACCGACGGCAATCGATCCGAAGGGGCTGGTTGGCCCGATCGGGTATGACTTCGGCGTGATGTCGTACGACCCGATGGATATTCAGCAGCACCCCGACCTGCCGGCGCTGTTTCGGCAGCGAGTCACGGTCTGGTCCGAAGCGACCGGATTACCCTGGGAGGTTGTCCGCGACTGGGGCTACATCGGCGCGATGGTCAGCGCCTGCTGGGACGCCGAGGACGGCGCCGACAACTGGCACGACACCCTCCTGAGCGCGCAAACGATGCGGTTGCTCACCCCGCCGCGCTGACGGTCCCGCTCAGCGCTCGCACTCGCGCGGCGGCTTCCGCCACGGCCGCGACGGCGGCATCCATCTCATCGAGCGAGTTGCCGCGCCCGACCGAGAAGCGAATCGTCGAACGCGCCTTCTGGTCGCTGCGGCCGATGGCGCGCACGACGTGACTGGGCTCGGCGTTCCCGGTCGTGCAGGCCGATCCCGCCGACGCCGCGATATTCAGCAGGTCGAGATTGAGCAGCATCGTCTCGCCCTGAATCCCGGGCAGCACGACATTGAGGATGTTCGGCAGCGCATGTTCGGGATCGACCGTGCCGTTGCGAAGCGTGTCGGGCAGACTCGCGCGAAGACGCTCCCACATGCTGTCGCGCAACGTCCGGCAGTGGTCGGCATACTGGCCGCGCAGGTTCTCGGCCCGCTGCAACGCCTCGCCCATGCCAACGATCAACGGCACGTTTTCAGTGCCACCGCGGCGGCCGGATTCCTGTCCCCCGCCGTGCTGCTGCCAGGCGATGCGTGTGCCTTTGCGGACGTAGAGCAGCCCGATCCCCTTGGGACCGTAGAACTTGTGCGCCGACAGCGCCAGCATGTCGACGCCGAGCCGGTTGACCGACAGGTCGAGCAGCCCCGCCGCCTGCACGGCGTCGGTGTGCATCGGCACGCCGCGTTCGGAGGCGATGGCCGCGATCTCCGGCACCGGCTGGATCGTGCCGATCTCGTTGTTGGCCAGCATCACGCTGACGAGGCAGGTCTCCGGCCGCATCACCGCCGCGACATTCGCGGGGTCGACTCGCCCGGAGGCGTCAACCGGCACGATGTCGAGATCGACGTCGCCCTCGATCAGGCTCAGTGCCGTATCGAGCACGGCGTGGTGCTCCACCGCCGAAATCACCAGGTGCGGCCGGCGCTCGCCGCCATGGTCGCGTCGCCAGGCATCGACGGCGCCGCGCAGGGCGAGGTTGTCGCTCTCGGTGGCGCCGCTGGTGAACACGATCTCGCTGGGCGCGCACCCCAGCACGGCGGCGCACTGCCGCCGCGCGCGATCGATGGCGGCGCGCCCCTCCTGCCCGAGCTGGTAGATGCTGCTGGGGTTGCCAAAATGCTCCGAAAAGAACGGCAACATGCGCTCGACCACACCCGGGTCGACGGGGGTCGTCGCGGCGTGGTCCAGGTAAATCCCTTCCCGGCCGTAAGTCATGAATTGGCTCCATGGGGAATGCCGAAATCGGCGCGGTCAGGCGCTCGTGCGCTCGACCGGCTCGTCGGTCAGCGGCTTGCCGCCCTTGTGGGCAAGATCGGCGAGGGTGGTCGAGTCAAGCGCTTCGACAATGGAATCACGAACTTTCAGCCAGACGGGCCGAGTCTCGCATCCATCGATGAGCGGGCAGGTCTGATCGGCCGCGTCTTCGGAAACGCAGTCCATCGGCGCCACCGGACCTTCCATGACACGGTAGATATCGCCGATGCGAACGTCAGCGGGCGCGCTGGCAAGCGTGTAGCCACCATGGGCGCCGCGCTTGCTGTTGACCAGGCTGGCGCGTCGAAGCGGAGCGATCAACTGCTCGAGGTAGGCCGAAGGGATCGATGTCTCGCGGGAGATATCGGCGATCGAGAGCGGACCCTGTCCATAGTGCCGTGCCAGCGCCACCATGGCTCGCACACCGTATTCACCGCGTGTCGACACCTTCATGACGCAATGCCTCCTGCCGCGCCTGGACTCGAGCCCACTATCCTACTTTACGAGTCGCCCCGCATACCGTCAACTTTGACGAGTGACGGATGTACGCGTTCTCAGCCGCGCCGCCGGAATGTATGGCTGATCGCCTCGCGCCACGGTTCCGGAATGGACCGTCCCGGAAAGAGCGGCGGCATCACCTGCCGGTGCAACGACACGAACCGGTCGGCGGTGAAAATCCCCCGATACTGACCGTTCTCCGTAATTGGAACGGCCCATCGACTCATCGCGTTCATCATCTGCTGGACATCGAGCACCGAGTCGTTCACGTCGGCGACGTAGACCGAACGATCCATGACGTCGGCCACGGTTCGGCCCGCCACGCCCCCCTGCAGGCCGTTGAGCAGGTCCTGCCGCCAGAGCATTCCGACCACCTCGCCGTTGCGCGTCACGACCAGGTCGCGCGGGCCGCCCCGCAACGCCAGCGTCAGCGGCTGCTCCGGCGAGATGCCGCCCATGTCCCACAGCGAGAATTGCCCGACCCGCAGGCGGCGCATGCCCGCCTCGACGTGTGCCGCCCGCGACTCCGCCTGCGCCGCGATGGCGACGAAGATACCAATCGAGACCAGCACGATCGAGCGCTGCCAGAGCCCGAACGCCACCGCGACCAGCGCGAGACCGGTGCCGAGCACGACCGCGACCGTAGTCGCGCGCTCGCGCCCGAGCGGGCCGCTCAGCCCGGCCCGCAGCACACGGCCGCCGTCGACCGGGAAGGCGGGGATCATGTTGAACGCCATGATCATCAGATTGGTGAGGGCGACGTACGCGACGAGGCCGGCGAGCGTGATGCGATCGAACAGGTCGGCGCCGGCGAGCAGTTGATCCTTGCCCCAGATCAGGCCAATCAGCAGCAGGACCGGCAGCAGCGCCACGAAAATGGCCAGGTTCATGGCCGGGCCGGCCAGCGAGATCATGAATTCGCCGCGCGGCGTGGCCGGCGTCTGCTCGATCCGCGCCACCCCGCCGAACGGCCAAAGCGTGACATCCAGGACACGCACGCCGTACTCGCGAGCCATCAGCACATGACCGAACTCGTGCACGAAGACGGACAGCACGATGAGCAGGACGAACAACAGGCCCAGCGCCAGCGCCGCCGGTCCGCCGTCAGGCCCAATGCCCCATTTGAGAAACGCCCACGCGATGATGAGCAGGAAGGTGGGATGGACATGGACGTTGACATCCATCAGCCGCGCCACCCGAATTGCGCGCATGACGTCATCCTCGCGCGAGCGTCTCGCGCATCTCAACCAGGCCGCCGGAGGCGACTCGCCGAATTGTCGAACCGATGTTCGGCATCATCGCAAGATCGTTGCCACCGATACCTTCGCCGCCTATACTGAGAGGACGGGCAGGGTATTCATGGCGACGTCCGACCCGTTTGCTTGCTTTCGCTCGTCATCACGGATCGTCGCCAAGTATCGCACTTCCGTTCGATTCGATCGGTTGCGCACGGCAGAGGCGCCCCATGGAACAAGGTCTAGGCTATTCGCAGGAAATGCGACAGTGGGTCTCACCCAGCCTGATCGAGGCCAACTACATACTCAGCCTGTCGCAACAGGAGTTGCAGGCGGTCATCGAGCAGGAGCTGCTCTCCAATCCCGCGCTGGAAATCGAGGAGCGCTCGACCTGCCCGGCCTGCGGCTCGGCCCTGGAGGGAAACTGGTGCCCAACATGCCGCATCGAGCGCGACCGCCAGTCGGCCAGCTCGCTTGACGGGCGCGACGAGTTCGAGCCACGCATCGCCAGCGTCGCCTCCGACAGCGACGACGATTTCGATCCGCTCTCCATCGTTGCCTCCCGGCTCGACCCGCACGATGTCATTCTCTCCGACGCCCACACCCTCCTCGACGAGGATGAGTACCCGATCGCCGAGTTTCTGGTCGACTCGCTGGATGAGCGCGGCTTCATCTCCGAAGATCTCGACCACATCGCGACTGCGCTTGACGTCACGATTGACGAGGTGGAGAGCGTGTTGGAGGTGATCCAGGATGTCGCGCCCGTCGGCGTCGGCGCGCGGTCGCTGGCAGAATGCCTGCATCTGCAGTCCGACTTCCTGCGCCGCTCCGGCGAGGACGTGCCCGATCATGTCGGCTACCTGATCGACAATCACCTGAATGATCTCGGCGCCCACAAATTCGGCAAGCTCGCCCGTCAGTTGGGCGTCACCCCGACCGACATCGAGGTCGCGCGCGACTTCATCCGCGACCGCCTCAACCCTCACCCGCTGCAAACCAGCGAAGCGCGCCCGTGGGGCACCCCCACCGACAACCCACTCGTCTCGCCGGACATCATCGTCCGAATCGACGACAACGACGACCTGCTGGTGGAAGTAGTCGACAGCCGCTACAACTACCTCCGCATGAACGGCGTCTACAGCGATTTGCTAGCCCGCATCTCCCGCCATGCCACGGTCACGACGAAGCACGATGACGATGAAGGACTGACCGACGAGGTCGCCGACGAGGCCGCGAAGACGATGGACGGCGGCGAGCGGGACCACGTTCGGCAATACACCAACCGCGCGCGCCTGTTCATGTCGAATATCGAGCAGCGCCGGGAGACCCTGCTCAAGATCAGCAAGGTCGTGTGCGAGCTCCAGCAGGAGTTTCTGCGCGGCGGGGTCCGGAACCTCAAGCCACTCACACGCGCGCTCGTGGCGCAGCAGGTCGGGGTGCACGAATCCACCGTCAGCCGCGCGACAGCAAACAAGTTCGTGATGCTGCCGAGCCAGAAGGTTATCCCCTACTCCGACTTCTTCCGCCCCTCGCTGAGCACCAAGGACGTGATCAAGGAGATCATCGAGCGGCAGGAGGCCGATGGGAAGAGCATCACCGATCGCGAGATTTGCGACTTGCTCTTGGACGAAGGCATTCGCATTGCCCGCCGCACCGTGGCCAAGTATCGCTCCGAGCTCGGCATCCTGCCCTCCACCATGCGATAACGCCGAACCTGGCCGAATGCCACGCAGGCGATCGACGACGGGCCAAGAAGCCGCGTGGCCACGTGGTCAATCGTCGGCACGGGCGCCGTGCATGGAAGCGCTGGCAGCAGGGACCAGCGATTCCGCCCGCGCCCTCTCCAGCTTCCTGACGGTGTACAGCCCGATCGCCGCCGCCGCGAGCGCCGCGACCCCGCCAAGACCCAACGCCCAGCGCGCGCCGGCGTGCTCACCGATGACGCCCATGATCGGTCCGCCAATCGGCGTCGTGCCCAGCATGGCGATGGTCCAGAGTGACATCACGCGCCCCTGCATCTGCGGCGCGCTCGCGAGCTGAAGCGTGACGTTGGCGAGCGACGTGAAGTTGATGGAGAAGAACCCGACGATCACCATGGCGCCGAGCGCCACGGTCATCGTTGGGGAGACGCTCGCCAGCAGCATGGCCACACCGAAAAGCGCGGCCGACACCACCAGCACCGCCGGACCCGTACGCCGGCGGCTCGCGGTGTAGAGCCCCCCGATGACCGCCCCGACACCCATGGCCGATGTCAGGGCCGCGTATCCGCTCGCGCCCCGCTCGAAGGTGAACTCGGCGAAGAGCGGCAGCACCACCGAGAATTCGTAGGTGAACGTGCCGATGATCGCCATCATCACCAGCGTGTTGCGGATCACTGGCTGCGACCGCACGTACCGGAACCCCTCGGTCAACTGCCCCTTCGTCCGCGCGACGCGTTGCGCCGGCTTGAGCTCATCCGACCGCATGGCCGCCAGCATCGCGATCACGACGGTGTACGAGAGTCCGTCGGCAACGAAACAGGCGCCGAGCCCGAGCGTCGCGACAAGCACGCCCGCGATTGCCGGGCCGACGACGCGAGCGAAGTTCATTTCGATGGAGTTGAGCGACACCGCGTTGGTCAGCAGATCGGTGCCGACCATTTCCCGCACGAAGGTCTGCCGGGTCGGATTGTCAAATACCTTGACGAAGCCAAGCACCAGCGCCGCCACGTAGACCATCCACAGCCTGATATCGCCCGAGATCACCAGCAGGCCGATGACGAGGCTACTCACCCCGGCGGCGGCCTGGGTCGCATAGAGGATCGATCGCTTGGGCAGGCGATCGGCGATAACCCCGCCCCACGCACCAAAGAGCAGCACGGGCAGCGCCTGGAGCGCGATCACCACGCCAAGCGCCGTGCCGGAGCCGGTGATATCGAGGACGAGCAGCCCCTGGGCGATGCGCTGCATCCACGAGCCGGAGAGGGAGATTGCCTGGCCCATGAAGAACAGGCGGTAGTTTCGGACCGCCAGCGCGGCGAACGTGGCACGGAAGAATCGCTGGATCGCGTTCATGGGGATCGTGTCGGCCAACCGGGCATTGGGACTCCTCTCGGACGTATCCGGTCGGAGAAACCCCATTCACCAATACAGGCCAATGCGCTCGCGGCCAGAACGGTCCATCGATTCGGGCGGCATCCATCGTACGGCCAATCGGCGCGACCGGCAAGCACCGCGCAACAATGGCGTGCAAACCGCGGGGGTGGCGGGTATACTTGCAGATGCCGCGCGCCCGTAGCTCAGCGGATAGAGCGCTTGCCTCCGGAGCAAGAGGTCACAGGTTCGAGTCCTGTCGGGCGTACCACAAGCCAGCACGCTAAGACGGCCATCCAGTGTGGATGGCCGTCGTGATGCTTCTCGCGTTCCGACGACGGCTGGCGGTAAGGCGGAATGCGGGTGTACTGGTGTCAATCCGTGCCGGGCGTTTTCCCTGTCGGACGACGGTTCCCCGCAACGCTTCGCCCGAATGCCCTGTCAGAGGCCATTTTGAGCGCGATACTGCCAGACGGTCATCACCGCCATGGCCCCCTCGCCGACCGCCGTCGCCACGCGTTTGCCCGAGCCATGACGCACGTCGCCGGCCGCGAACACCCCGGGAATGCAGGTTTCCAACAGGAACGGATCCCGCTCCAGCGGCCACGGGTTCGTCTTCTCGCCCGAAATCAGGTCGACACCGGTCAGAATGAAGCCGCGCTCGTCCCGGGCGATCGAGCCGTCGAGCCACTCGGTTCGAGGAAGTGCGCCGATGAACACGAACAGCGCGCTGGCCGGCACGTTGCGGCACGCGCCGGTCACCGAATCGCGAAGCAGCAGGCCCTCGACGTGGTCCCCGCCGATCACCTCCGCTACCGTCGTGTGGATCTGCACGTCGATGTTCGGCGTCCGCTCGATTTGCTCGACCAGGTAATGCGACATGCTGTCGGAAAGGCCGTTGCCGCGCACCAGCATCGTCACCGATCTCGCGAACCCCGAGAAATAGATGGCGGCCTGGCCGGCCGAGTTGGCACCGCCGACGATGAAGACATCCTCGCCCTTGATCGCTGACGCCTCGGACATCCCGGCGCCATGGTAGACGCCTCGCCCCGCCATCTCGGCCACACCCGGCACATCCATCGTGCGATACGACACCCCGGTGGCGATGACGACGTTGTGCCCCTGCAGCCCCGTGCCGTCCGCGAGCGTCACCCCGATCGATCCATGCAGGTCCTTGAGCCCCACCGCCTCCTGCGTCAGCAGCATGTCGGTGCCGAGCCGGCGCGCCTGCGTCATCGCGCGTCGCGCCAGGTCTCCGCCCGACAGGCCGTTGGGGAATCCGAGATAATTCTCGATTCGCGAGCTCATCCCCGCCTGGCCACCGGCAGCCTCTCGCTCGATGATGACGGTCTTCAACCCCTCGGAGGCGCCGTAGACCGCCGCCGCGAGCCCGGCCGGGCCACCGCCCACGATGATCAGGTCATACAGCGGCACCTCGACGTGACCGCGCAACCCCATCCGCTCCGCGATATCTTCCAGCGTCGGGTTGCGGAGCACGGAGCCGTCCGGGAAGATCAGCACGGGACATCCGGCCTCCTCGCCGCCGACCAGCTCGAGAAGCTGGTTCGCCTTTGGATCGCTGGCCAAATCGAACCATTGAAACGGCAGCTGGTTTCGGGCGAGGAAATCGCGCACGGTGTGCGACTCCGGCGACCACCGGTGCCCGATCACGCGAATGCCGTCGAAATCAGGGTGGTAATCGGCAACCCAGTCATCGAGAAGATCGTCGAGCACGGGGTACAGGCGCTGCTCGGGCGGATCCCAGGGTTTGACGAGATAGTAGTCAAGATGAATGTCGTTGATCGCACTGATCGCGGCATCGGTGTCCGCGTAGGCCGTCAGGAGCACGCGTTTCGCGTCGGGAAACAGGGGCCGCGCCTTGGCCAGCAGGTCGACACCGGTCAGCTCGGGCATGCGCTGGTCAACCAGCATCAGCGCGACGGCATCGTCCGCCAGTTTCACCTTCCGCAGCACGTCGAGCGCGCGCGAACCGGATTCGGCCCGAATCACCCGGAATCGATCGCCGAATCCGTGGCGGACGTCTCTTGCGATCGCCTGAAGGACCTCCGCATCGTCGTCCACGGTGAGAATGATCGGCTTCGCCATCGTTGTACAGCTCCTCGGTGCGTCCATCATCCGCCGCGCGGCGGTGCCTTCGCGGCCTGCCCGCCGCTTCCGGGAGGAGTCCGCGGCAAGCGCAACAGGCGCTGCGGCATCGCGCGACTTCCCGACCGCCCGTGCCGTTTATGTTGTGCTTGACCCACATCCATCATACACTGATTTCGGGACACAGAATATCCAAAACCACGGAAGGCGATAGATCGCTAGCACGGATACCGCCACCTCCGCCAGAGAGAGGTCGTCATGTCCGAACACGAATCCTCCAGCGCCGACCTGAAGCTTGTCGAAAGCGAGCAGCGCTACCGTGCGGTGATCGACAACGCCTCCGATATGATCCAGAGCGTTCGGCCAGACGGTACGTTCGAGTTCGTCAATCAGGCGTGGCGCGACAAGCTCGGCTACACCGACGAAGACATCAAGAACATGATCGTCTGGGACATCATTCACCCGGACAGTCTCAACCACTGTCAGGTCATGTTTCAGCAGGCTATCGGCGGAGATCCGATTGACCGGATCGAAACCATTTTCGTCACCAAAGACGGACGCGCGATACCCGTCGAAGGCAACGCGACTTCCCGGATGGTCGGGGATACCGTCATCGCCACCCACAGCTTCTTTCGCGATATCTCCGAGCGCGTTCGCGCGCTCGACCTCGAACGGCGCAACCTGAAACTGGAGCACGAGCAGCAGGCGCGATACCTCGAAAAGATGGCCGCGCTCGGCAAGCTGTCCGCCGGGCTGGCCCACGAGTTGAACAATCCCGCGGCGGCGATCCAGCGCGCCGGAGCGCGCCTGTCGACGACGATTGCCGAACGCAACGCCGCGATTCGGGAGCTGCTGAGCACCTGCACCCTCAACGACGCGCTGTGGCAGCGCCTGGAAGATCTCGCCGACCATGGTGCCGAGCATCTCGATATCGACCCACTCGAACGGGACCGGCTGGAGTCGGAGCTCGAAGACTGGCTCGATGACCACGGCGTGGATCAGGCGTGGAAGCTCGCGCCGGGGCTCGTCCAGGCTGGCACCACCGTTGACAACCTCGACGAGATCGTCACCGTCCTGCCCCATTCCGCCCTCGCGCCGGCATTGCGCTGGATCGACGCCGCCAACTCGATCCGAGAAGCGACCGATATCATCTCACGGGGCAGCCGCCGTATCTCCGATCTCGTCCAGGCGGTCAAGGGGTACACCTATATGG
>JAEVYR010000370.1 GCA_023392645.1 Chloroflexota bacterium
CGTCATGCCGGTGCGGCCCTTGTTGGCGCTCGGGTAGGACGCGGCCAGGCGGATCGACGGCAGCCAGTTCTTCAGCCGCCCGCCAATGCGCTCGGCAATGGAGAGGAACCAGTCGATGTTCTGCATGATCACCAGCGTCGACGACGCGACGATGAAGATGCCGGAGACGAAGAACATCTCGATGTCGCCGCTGTAGCTGCCGAAGAGCGTCTCGAAGGCATCCTCGGGCAGGAGCCAGAACACCAGCAGGTAAACTCCGACCACCGTCAGCACCCACCGTGGGTGCCAACCGAAGTAGGTCACGATCGCTGCGAGACCGAAGGGAACCAGGGACATGCCGATCGTGAACAAGGCGAGGCTGTCGCTGCCCTGCGCGCCGACGATCATCAGCGCGCCGACGATGACCATGATCACGCCCCAGATCAGCTGACGGCGGTTCTTGCGGGGCGAGTAGTTGTCCGGGATGTCACGCACGGCGGCGACCACGTTGAGACGGCTGACCCGCCACGACGAGATCGTCACCGCGAGGAAGGTGATCACCACGCCGAGGGCGTAGGCGATGATCATGCTGCGCGGCTCGACGTGCGGCGAGATGTCGATGAAGTCGCCGAACGCCTGCTGCAGGCCCCAGCCGATCGCGAGCGCCGTGCCCACGCCGAGGGCCGCGCCGACCAGGCCGGCGAGCAAGGCGTATCCCGCTCCTTCCGCGATGAATTGCTGAATCAGCTGCCGTCGCTGGGCGCCGACGGCCCGCTCCATGCCCATCTCCGAGCGTCGCTCGGCGGCGAGCATCGTGAAGATCAGCACGATCAGCAGGATGCCGACGGCGATCGAGAACAGGCCGAATACGATGAAGAAGGTCACGAACACGCTGGCGAGCAGCTCAGCCTGATTGACGAAATCCTGCTTGATCGGGTTGATGCCGAGGTTGTGTTGCGCCAGCTCCGGCTTGAGATCGTCGACGATGGTGTCGGTCAGGTCGAGCCCCTCCCGCTCGCCGCCGGTGTTCGAGATACCGATGCCGCTGAGGCGCCCTTCCTTGCCGGAGAGCTGCTGCAGGGGCTTGAGCTGCATCGCCATTGCTGGCGCGTTGATGTCGCCGAAGCTGCCGGTCAGGACCGAGTCCCGCGCGATGGCGGCGACGGTGAGCACGGCCGGCTTGTTGTTGAACATCACGACGAGGTGATCGCCGACCTTCGCGTCCAGCTTGTTGGATCCGGTTTCACTGAGCACCACGTCGGTGTCGCTGAAGGCGCCGAAGTCCACCCGATTGCCGTCGAGGTCGTTGAGCCCGCCGAGCGCCTCGAAGGAGTCGGTGTTGAGGCCCGCGACCATCACCGCCGGCTCGGACTGCACCGCGACATCGGTGATCTGGTCGAACGAGGTGATGTCCTGTGGGTCATTGTCGGCGATGTTCACCGCGGGCGCCGGCGCGACGAGGATGCCGCCGAGCGCATCGACATCGTCGCGATCCTGAGTCAGCTCGCGCACGACGTCCATCGACGATTCGGGGATGGTCTGCGTGAGGATCGAGTTCACCTCACCCTCGCCGTCACCGTCGCTCGACGCGACGACGATCTCGTCGACCGGACCGAGCTGGCGATAGACGACTGTGCTCACCGAGTGGTTGAGCGTGTCGCCGGTACCGAACGCGGCCGCGATGATCAGGGTCGACAACATCAACCCGACGACGATCAGCGTGGTTTGCGCCTTGCGCCGCGGGATGTTGCGGACGCCGAGCTTGAAAATGACTGGCCGGCGCCAGGCGATGAACGCGATGATGGCCAGGCACGCGAACAGCAGCGCCAGCATGACCACCATGATGTTCACCATGGGGATTCCGAAGAGTTCTTGCATTGATCGCTCCTTCCGGCTGGGGCCGGAGGGTCAGGTTCAGGCGCGCACCGTTCCGGCGAGCTCGTCCTCGGAGACGACGGGCGCGTCTTGCTCGGGGCGTTCCTCGCCGATGATCTCGCCGTCCTGCATGCGCACGATGCGGTGGGCCTGCGCGCCGACTGTCGGGTCGTGGGTGACGAGCACGATGGTCAGGCCGTGATCGTGGTTGAGCTGGATCATCGTGTCCATGATGTCCTGCGCGGTTTTCGAGTCGAGCGCGCCGGTCGGCTCGTCGGCCCAGACGATGGCGGGGTCGTTGACCAGCGAGCGGGCGATGGTGACGCGCTGGCGCTGCCCGCCGGAGAGCTCGGCCGGGCGATGGGTGGCCCATTGCATCAGGTCCACCTGCTCCAGCGCCTCCAGCGCCCGCTGGCGGGCCGCCTTCGGGCGGACGCCGGCGACCAGCAGCGGCAGCTCGACGTTTTCGACCGCCGAAAGCACCGGCAGCAGGTTGTAGACCTGGAAGATGAAGCCCATGCGGCGAGCGCGGTAGTCGGTGCGCTTCTTGTCGCTCATCGTGGCGAGGTCCTGGCCCTCCAGCCAGATCTGGCCGGAATCGATGGAATCCAGGCCCGAAAGCGTGTTCAACAGCGTGGTCTTGCCGCAGCCGGAGGGCCCCATCACGGCGACCATCTCGCCGCGCGCGACGGCGAAGTCGATGCCCTTGAGTGCCTCGACCCGCATCGTGCCGGTGTCGTAGGTCTTCACGACATCCCGGGCGACGATGATCGCGTCGGTGTCGGCGGGTGCCTCGGCGGCGGTATTGGATGAACGAAAGCGTCCGAGCATAGAGGCTGTCTCCTGAGCCGGGGCGAGACCCTTCCCGATCCTGTTCCGGCTGGTCCAGTGAGGTTTCCGATACATGGTGCCGGCGAGCGCAAAACTCGCGATTCCGTGTCGCATCCTAACGGCTGAATGTGTCATGCCTGTCACAAAATGGATGCCTTCAGGCGTCGATTGAAATACCCCGGGCGCCAGAAGTGTTTTGATCGGGGCGCGGACCCACGTGGATTCTACACCTCGAATGCCGTCGACATAAGTCGTGACACGAGCCCCGGCGTGGTATCGTGACGCGACGAAGGAGGTCGCGTGGACACCATCGAGGCCGTAATGGCGTTTTACCGAGATCGCTCGGATGACGTGCTGGAGCTGACCTGGGGGCACCTGCGCCTGAGCCTGCTCGCGCTGGGGCTGGCGACACTCGTGTGGGTGCCACTCGGCATCGCCTTTTCGAAGATGTCGAAGGGTGGCGCGGAGATAGTCGGCGCGATCGCGTCGGTGCGGGTGATCCCCTCGCTGGCGTTGATTTTCCTGTTCTATCCCCTGCTCGGCTTCGGCGAGGGGCCTGCGCTGCTGGCGCTGATCATCCTCGGCGCCCCGCCGCTGATCCTCAACACCTACGCCGGCATGCGGCAGGTGGATGCCTCGGTGCTGGAGGCGGCGATGGGGGTTGGCATGAACCCTGCGCAGGTGTTCCGCAAGGTGCAGTTCCCGCTCGCGCTGCCGGTCATCGTGGCAGGCATGCGGTCCGCATCCGTGGAAATCTTCGCCAGCGCCACGCTGGCGTCGTTCATCGGCGTCAGGACGCTCGGCCAGTACATCATCACCGGCATCTCCTTGCTGGATACGACGTATTTGCTGGCCGGCGGGATTCTCATCGTGGCGCTTGTGCTGCTTGCCGAGGTGATTCTCGTCGGGTTCGAGCGCATGGTTCGCCCGCCTGTGGCATGATCGTGCGGTACGGGTCCCAGGCGAGATATTGCCTCACTTTGTCGTGAAAGGAACCGAGAACACATGCTGAATCGACGTACGGTTATCAAGGGCGCGCTCGCGACGCCACTCGCGGCTTCGACCGTTGCCGCCGTGTGGCACGGCGCCATGGCCCAGGACGGTCCCATCACCGTCGGATCGAAGGACTTCACCGAGCAGTTCATCCTCGGCAACATGTACCTGCTCGTGCTGCAGGATATGGGGCTGGAGACCGAGGACGCGCTGAACCTCGGCGGCACACAGATCGCCAACCAGGCTCTGCAGAGCGGCGACATCGACACCTACCCCGAGTACACGGGCACCGCGCTGGTGGAGGTGCTCGGCATGTCGGTTGAGGACGTGCTGGCCGGCTTCAACGGCGGCGCCGCGGGCGCAACGCCGGTGGCTGACGTTGCCGCCGCCGGGGCGACGCCGGTCGCGTCGGGCTCGCTGTCGGACTACGTCTACACCATCGTCAAGGACGCCTATCAGGAGCAATTCAACCTGACCTGGCTCGCCTATTCCCCCTTCAACAACACCCAGGCGCTCGCCGTCAAGCGCGATTGGTCGGAGGAGAACGGCGTCACGACGATTTCGCAACTTGCCGAGATCGCGGGCGACCTCACGATCTCCGCGCCGGCCGACTTCCCCGAGCGCGAGGATGGCTTGCTCGGCCTGCAGCGTGTCTACGATTCGGGCTTCAACGACATCGAGACGCTGCCGGTCGCTCCGGGCCTGAAATACCAGGCGCTGCTCGATGACCAGGCACAGGTGGTGCTGGCGTTCGGCACAGACGGCCAGATCAGCGGCTACGACCTGGTCGTGCTGGAGGACGACAAGGGCCTTTGGCCGCCGTACAATGTCGCCCCGATCGTGCGCAACGAGGTGCTCGAAGCCAACCCGGACATCGCGGCGCGCTTCGACGCGGTGACGACCTCGCTCACCGGCGAGGTGATGTCGAGCCTGAACTGGCAGGTCGACGGCGACGAGAAGGCCGAGCCGGCGGATGTCGCGCAACAGTACCTCTCGGATAACGGCTTCATCGGCGGCTAACGCCGGTGCGCCAGGCGGGCCGGCCGGAAGCTCCGGCCGGCCCGTTTTCATGTAGAGTGTCACCCATTCCGGATCGCGGCAGCATGGCTAAGGAAATGGCAGGCAGGTGAGCGAGACGACGAGCGATGCGGCGTGGGGCAGCGCCATCCGGCTGGAACACGTCAGCAAGGTCTATGCGACGACGGCTCGACCCGCCGTCGATGACGTCACGCTGGCGATCGAGCCGGGCGAGTTCGTGGTGCTGCTGGGTCCATCGGGATGCGGCAAGACGACGCTGCTGAAGATGATCAACCGCATCCACGAGCCGACCGGCGGGACGATCCATATCGACAACGTCGAAATTCACGATCTCGCCGCGTCCGCCCTCCGGCGCCGCATCGGCTACGTTATCCAGCAAACCGGCCTCTTCCCGCACATGCGGATCGAGGACAACGTCGCCACCGTGCCGAAGCTGTTGAAATGGGACAAGAACCGGACGCACGCCCGCGTCTTCGACCTGCTTCGCCTGGTTGGGCTGCCGCCCGAGGATTACGCGCGCCGCTATCCCTCGCAGCTTTCCGGCGGCGAACAGCAGCGTGTCGGGCTGGCGCGGGCGCTGGCCGCCGAACCGCGCGCGATGCTGATGGATGAGCCGTTCGGCGCGCTCGACGCAATCACCCGCTCCCGGCTTCAGGGCGAGCTCAAGCGATTGCACAGCCGGCTTGGCCAGACGGTGCTGTTTGTCACCCACGACATCGACGAGGCTGTCCGCCTCGCCGACCGGATCGTCGTGATGCGTGAGGGCCGGGTGGTCCAGTTCGCCTCGCCGCTGGAGATCGTCTCGCATCCGGCCGATCAGTTCGTGGCCGACCTCGTCGGCGCCGACGACGTGTTGCGGCGGATGAGCCTGATTTCCGTGGCCTCGGCGGCCAGCCACGATGCTCCCGCCGGCGCTCCGGGCGAAATCGCTGGCTCGGCGATGTTGCGCGATGCGCTCGGGCAGATGGTCGAAAGCGGCGCCGATCATTTGACCGTACTGGACCACGACGGTCGGCCCACCGCCGACCTCTCGATGGAGGACATCCGCGCCGCGGTCGGCGACGAGCGTCCACGCGAACCCGCCACGGCACGGGACGCCTGAGCCGATGGATTTCAGCTACCTGCGCGAACACTCCGATGTCGTTTGGGAGAAGACCGTCGAGCACCTGACGCTGTCGCTGGAGGCGCTGGCGATCGCGCTGCCTCTGGCCATCGTGCTCGGCCTGCTCGCGACGCGGGTCCGCTGGCTGACGACGCCGCTCGTGACGCTGGTGAGCATCCTCTACACGATCCCGTCGCTCGCGTTCATGGCATTCCTCATCCCGACCTTCGGTATCGGCCGCCAGCCGGCGCTGATCATCCTCGTCAGCTACGCCCAGCTCTTTCTCGTTCGCAACATCGTGGCTGGCATGAAAAGTGTCGATCCGGCCGTGCTGGAGGCGGCGCGCGGGCTGGGCATGAATGAGTGGCAGCTCTACTACAAGGTCTGGCTCCCCCTGGCGTCTCCGGTGATCGTGGCCGGCATCCGTACCGCGCTGCTGGCGATCATCGCGATCGCCACGCTCACCGGCTATATCAAGTCGGGTGGACTCGGCGAGATCATGTTCACCGGCATTGGCCGCGACTATCCGTCGCAGGTGCTGGCGGGGGTGATCGCGGTCGCGGCGCTGGCGATCGTCACCGACCTGGTGATGCGGATGCTGGAGCTGCTCACCCCGGTCGCTCGCGCCCGCCGCGCGGCGTGACAGCGCACGGTGCGAAATTCGGCTGATTCGCCGGCGGCACGCCGAGATGCTTGTCACGTCACTTCACCGCGTTCCGGATGACGGGCGCGTTTGAGCCCTCATGGAACACCAACGCCCCGGCCTGAGGC
>JAEVYR010000390.1 GCA_023392645.1 Chloroflexota bacterium
GCGATCTTGTCGATCTCGTCGATGTAGATGATGCCGTGCTGCGCCCGCTGGACATCGCCCGCCGCCTGGATCAGCCGCAGCAGGATGTTCTCGACATCCTCGCCGACGTAGCCGGCCTCGGTCAGCGCCGTCGCGTCGGCGATCGAGAAGGGCACGTCCAGCAGCTTCGCCAGCGTCTGCGCCAGCAGCGTCTTGCCCGAGCCGGTCGGCCCGACCATGAGGATGTTGCTCTTCTGCAGCTCGACGTCGGTATCGCCCGTGAGGCCGGCGTTGATCCGCTTGTAGTGGTTGTAGACGGCGACCGAGAGGATCTTCTTGGCCTGATCCTGCCCGATCACGTACTGGTTGAGCTGGTCGTACAGCTCGCGCGGGGTCGGGATCCTGGCGGGCCCGGGCTCGGGGGAGGCCGAGTTCGGCTCCTCCTCCTCAATGATTTCCCGGCACAACTGGACGCACTCGTCGCAGATGTAGACCGAGTTCGGTCCGGCAATCAGCCGTCGGACCTCTTCCTGGCCCTTGTTGCAGAAGGAACACCGATAATGCACCCGACCACCTCGCGTTTGCTTTGTTGGGTCAACCCTCACCCCGTCCGCAGACGGAGTGCGGCAGCGTCCGCCGCCTCTCCAGGACGTCGCTCCGTCAGGACGTCGTCTTGCCGTCAGCACCGTTCACGCCCGGCTGCGCCGAGCCCGGCGCCATCACCTGGTCGACGATGCCGTACTCCTGCGCCTGCTGGCCGGTCATATAGTAATCCCGCTGCGTGTCGTCCTTCACCTTGTCGAACGACTGGCCCGTGTGGTCGGCCATGATCTGCGTCAGCGTGCGGGTGAGATCCATCGTCTCTTTGGCCGCGATCTCGATGTCGGGCACGTTGCCGCGGAAGCCGGCCGAGCCCTGGTGGATCATGATGCGCGAGTTCGGCAGCGCGAAGCGCTTGCCCTTCGCGCCCGCCGCCAGCAACACCGCCGCCATGCTGGCGCCCATGCCGATGCAGAGGGTGGAAACATCCGGCCGCACCATCCGCATCGTATCGTAGATCGCCAGCCCGGCGTAGACCTGCCCGCCCGGCGAGTTGATGTAGAGGCGAATGTCCTGCTCGGGGTCCTCATGCTCGAGGAAGAGCATCTGGGCGATCACCACGTTGGCGATCTGGTCGTCGATCGGGGTGCCGAGGAAGATGATTCGGTCCTTCAGCAGCCGCGAGTAGATGTCGAAGGCGCGCTCGCCTCGGTTGGTGCTTTCGATCACCGTCGGGATCAGGTTCTCGATCGTGGGGATTTCCATATGCTGTGGCGTTCCTCTGTGATGGGTGATGCCTCGCCGGCCATTCGGCACCGCGCAGCGACACCCGGCATGTGGCGTCGATGGATTCAATGATAATCGTGCCCGGCGCGGTCCTCACCTGACCGTTTGGCGAGGAAGAGGGGAATCCGTTTGGCCGGATTCTACCACCCAACCCCGCCGACCCCCTGTAGCGCTCGTGTGCGACTCGCCATAACGCTGCATCGAGATGGGAACCGACCGGACGCCCGGAGCTGTTTTCCGAGTATCCGATGGAAAACAACGCTCGCACCCAGCAGCCAACCACCGTTCGGTGTGTCCGCCCGCTCCGACGTTGTGTCTCATCGGCGGTAGCCGAATCGACCGAACGAGCCTGCCGGGCCGCCGAGCCGACCCTCGGGCCCCGGCTCAGGGACACATTCGGTGTTGACTTCCTCGATCATATCGACATAATACGTGAAGTTCCCCGACCGAATTGCGCCCGCGCGCCATCGCCGCGAGCAGTACGGTTGACACGTCGAGGTGCCGGTTGGAGCGCCGATGTCGCGCCTCGTCCCGGCACGGCGCCAGGCAGGTAACGGTCATGACGCAGGCATCACCGCAGGGCGTCCGTGTTGGTCGAAACGAGGACCGCTTCGGCGAACGTCACGATACCGGGATCGGTCAGGTGACGTTCAAGGTCACTACCGCCGACAGCCACGGCGCGATGCTGGTGGTCGAGCTCGTTCACCATACGCGGGGCGGGCCCCCTCAACACATCCACCACAATCAGGACGAGTGGTTCTACGTGGTCGAGGGCAGCTATATCGTTGGCGTGGGGCCCGATCGTTTCTCGCTGCAACCGGGAGACAGCGCCTTCGGTCCCCGTGGTGTCCCGCATGCATGGGCATTCGTCGACGGGCCGCGCGGGCGCATCGTGCTGGCGGTCGCACCAGCCGACCGCCTGGAGGCGTTCCTCCGCGAGCTGGGACGGCGAGGAACGATGGCGCCGCAGGACCCGGCCTTCTGGCCACCGTACGGCATGGAGCTGGTCGGCCCGCCGCTGGTTTGATCGTCACCGGCACGTCTCGTGCGGCAACGAGTCATGACGATGGCGGAGCCTCGGCGATGATCGCCCACGGCGCGTCCCGGTGCCGCGTCATCAGCACCGTCAGCCGACGAGTGCCCGGACCGCGCAGCCGCCTCGCGATCGCGTCGACATCTCCGGCCAACCCGCGCCGTCGCACATCGATTGGCCCCGCGCCCAGCTCCCGCAACCGCGCCTTCACCCGCTTCTCGTGCCATGGCAGCGCGTCCACCACCGTCAACGCCCGCCCGAACGGCGTCGTCACCGGCCGATCCGTCACGAGAAAGGCGATCTGCGGGTCGATCATTGCCGCGCCCACCGACGCCGCCAGCTCCCGCACCATCCCCGCCCGCGTCACCGCCGGATTCGGGTCGATCACCGTCAAGCCGGCCACCGGCTCGACCACCGCGATCTCGCCAGGATCGCCCTCGACCATCTCGTGCGCCTCGCCGGTGTCGGGATCGAGCACCACCGCCCGCCGCGCCGTCGTCGCCAGCGCCGGCGCCCACAGCACCCCCTCCTTGAGATCGCTACCGCTCGCCGTCAGCTCCAGCTCCCAGCCGTCAGGAACCAGGGCGTGGTCGATCCCCGGAGCGACCGTCACCCCGACCCGCGCCACGCGATCGACCAGGCCCAGCGCCCAGTCGAGCGGCGGCGAGGTGTCCACCCCGGTGCGCTTGCCGCTCCTGCGCCGCGCCGGGTCGAGGAAGACCGCGTCGACACCGGCGAGGTCGACGGCCTCCGCGTCCGCCACGATCGCCGTCAGCTCGACCTCCGGATTCGCGACCCGGGCATTGAGCGCCGCCATCGCGAGATGGAGCGGGTCGCGGTCGACCGCCAGCAGTGACCCGATGTCGTGCCGCCGCGCCAGCGCCATCAGGTCGCCGCCGATGCCGCAGCAGAGATCGGCCACGCGACGGCATCCGACGAAGCGAGCGGCACGCCGGTCGGCGACGAGGTCGCCGGTCGCCTGCTCCAGTCCCTCCGCCGTCAGCCACAGCCTGCCGGCATCGCGGAACCGCCCCGTCGCCCGTTTTCGCAATGTGTGGATCGTCATCGCCGCCGCGACGAGGCCCGGGTCGTGCTCGCGCCGCAGCGCGGTGACGAGCGCGAGCGTTTCAGCCGGGGAGGGGTCGCGACCGGCGATCTCCGCCAGCAACCGCCGTCCCTCCTCGTCCTGGAGCGCGTCGAGCTGGTCGGGGTGGATCGACATCGCGATGCTCCTCTGCTGGCCGTATCGGGGCAACGCGTGCACGGCCGTACCCCGCGCCGCGCGACGTGGAACGGGCTGACCTGCCGCTTCCCGACGCCCGTTGGATCGCCGTGCCCGAATCGTCGCCTACACTTGCCCTGTCTGTGCCGCCTCACAACCCGAGGAACGCAGCCACGGCGCGACGCTCCACGATCCTGGCCCGCGCCGATCCCGGCATGCAGCGCATGCTACCGCGCGGGACGACAGGATCGGGAGACCATGCACATGACCTGGTGGATCATTATCGGCCTGCTCGCCACCGCGGCCGCCGTCATCAAGATGTTCGATCGCCGGATGCCCGGCACCCTGTACAAGGGGGTCCTGCTCGTGTGGGCGATCGGCCCGCTCGTCGGCACCGTCTGGGCCATGGTCCTGCTCTGGCAGGACTGGATCAGTTGGCTCGACCTTGCCCTCTTCGTCGTCCTCTACATCCTCACCGGCATGGGGATCACCGCCGGCTTCCACCGGCTGCTCACCCACAGCAGCTTCGAGACGCCGGCGCCGGTACGCGCGATGCTGCTCATCTTCGGCTCCATGGCGGGGCAGGGCAAGCCGATCGACTGGGCGGCGAACCACCTCAAGCACCACGCCTATTCCGACAAGGAAGGCGACACCCACAGCCCGGTCGAAGGCCTCTTCCACGCCCATATGGGCTGGTTCTTCAGCGGCGAGCCGGCCGATCGCGAGCGCTACGGCAAGAAGTGGGAGAACGATCGTGTCATCCAGTTTGTCGACCGCACCGCCGAGGTCTGGCTGGTGCTCGGGCTGGTGATCCCGTTCCTGATCGGCGGCTGGACCGGCTTTCTCTGGGGCGGCCTCGTACGGTTCGCCTTCCTGAACCATGCGACCTTCGCCGTCAACTCGATCTGCCACGCCTTCGGCGCCCGCCCGTTCGACACGAAGGATCAAAGCCGCAACAACTGGCTCATCGCCTTCCTCACCTTCGGCGAGGGCTGGCACAACAACCATCACGCCTTCCCGGCGATGGCCTATCACGGCATGAGCTGGCGTCAGTTCGACCCGACCGCGGTGGTGATCAAGCTCCTGGTCTGGCTCAAGCTGGCGAAAAACGTCAAGCTGCCGCGCCCGGAGCTCGTCGAGCGCCGTCTCGCGAAGCCGGTCTCCGCCCCGGCGACGGTCCAGCCCGGCGACTGAGCCACCGCTCGCGAGCCATTCACCCCGCGCGGCCGACGGGCGCGTCTGGCACGGGCGCTCCCGCGAACCGGCCGAAGCCGAGCGCGTCCAGCGACAGCGCCGGCGCGCCGTCGACGATGAGTCCCGCAATCAGCTCGCCGATGGCCGGGCTCAGCGCGAACCCGTGACCGGAAAACCCCGCTGCCAGCGTGAGGTTGTCCACCCCCGGCAGCGGCCCGAGGATCGGCACCTCATCGGCGGCGAGCGCCTCGACCCCGACCCAGCCCCGCTCCATCCTCGCTCCGGCCAGCGCCGGCCAGACCGCCGTCGCATCGTGGATGCTGCCGGTGATGCTTTCCAGCCGTGGCGTCGCCACCCCGGCAGGCAGGTCGATATCGCCCGGCCAACCGCCGCCGATCACGTAGTTTCCGCTCGGCACTTGCTTCAGGCTCAGCTTGCGCGAGCGCGCCCCCAGCACCTGCCGCAGCGACGGCGGCATCGGGTCGGTCGCGATCATCTGCGGGGCGAACCCGGTGATCGGCAGCTCGATCCCGAGCGGCCCCGCCAGCAGCGGGCTCCACAGCCCCGCCGCCAGCACCAGATGGTCGCAGGGCACCGGTCCAGCATCCGTCTCGACGCCGATCACGCGCCCGCCCGCGACCTCGATGCCGGTAACGGCGACGCCGGTCCGGATCCTCGCCCCCTCACGCGCGGCGGCACGGGCGAAGGCCTGCGTGGTGAGGATCGGGTTGGCATGACCGTCGTTGGGCGAGTACGTCGCCGCGATCACTGTGTCCGCCAGCCCCGGCGCGAGCTCGCGCAGGTTCGCGCCGGTGACGATATCCAGCGCCAGCCCGACCTCGCGCTGGGCGGCGACGCTCTCTTCGACGGCAGGCATGTCCTCCTCGTACTCGATCACCGTCAGGTGACCCTCGCGGCGGTAGTGGAGGTCGGCGTCGAGCTCGTCTTCGAGCCGCTCCCACCTCGCGATCGCGCGGATCGCGATCGGCAGCTCCCGCAGGTCGCGCCCCTGCTGGCGCACGCCGCCGGCGCTGGCGCCCGAGGCTCCCGACGCGAGCGCCCCCTGTTCCAGCAACATCACCCGCGCGCCCTTCATCGCGAGGTGCCACGCGATCGACCAGCCGATCACGCCGCCGCCGATGACGACAATCTCGTGCGGTCCTTCATTCATGAGGCACGCTCCCCGGCGAGGACGGCACGCAAGGGCAGGGGACGGATCGGTGGCCGCACCCGAGCGATGAGGCGGGCGTCGGACATCGCCGGATCGTGCTCCAGCAGCAGCGCCGCCAGCACCGGCAGGATCTCGCTGCCCGCGCCCATCCCGGCCCGGGTGCGCCGGCGAAGGTCGTTGACATCGAACGCGCCGTCCGCAATCGCCGCCCGCAGCGTGGCGAGATTGACCCCCTGGTGCCAGTCGATCACCGTTGCCGGGTCAGCCGGCAGGGGCAGGGGAGGGAGGCCGAGCTCCACCGGAGCCAACAGGTCGGTCGATTGGGCGCCGCCGGCCGCGACCTGGGATGCGGCACGTCCCGCCACCGCCCCGTGAGCTTTCGCGGCGTCATCGCCGGTCACCCCGGCCGCCTCGCCAGCCACGAACAGGCCACGCAGGGATGTCGCCCCGTCCGCCGCCAGCAGCGGCCGCTCGATCAGCGCGCGCCGGTCGAAGACGCTTTTCACTCGCGCTTGCAGCGCCAACGCTGCATCCGGCAGGCGGCCGAGGCTCCCCAGCCTGGTAGTGCCGTCGCGCTCCCACCCGAGCGCCGGCCACACGCGATCGACCCCGCCGGTCGCGATCACCACCGCCCCTGCCTCGATCTCGAACGCCCGCAAGTCATCGAAGGCAGCGACCACCGGGCCGGGGAAGATCCCCCATGCGGCGGTTGCCGGCCGGTGGTCGACCCCCTCCGGCACCTCCATGGACCCAGCACGATCGTCCAGCAGGACTACCGGCCCCGCTGCCACTGCCGCTCCGGCTGCGGCGATCCCCGCCGGTCCCGCGCCGATCACCACGACCGGTCGTTGCGTCACGTTGGCTCTCCCTTTCGCGTCGCACCCGCCGGCTCGTACCGGCGCCCCTCACGGCTGGCAGCATAGCCGCCGACCGCCGATCATGCACGTGAAAGAACTTCGAGAACAGCGCGAAACCGGTAGCCCTGGGTCCTGTGCCCGGGGAACTCTCGCAGGCACCAACGTCCGATGGTCGTCTCAAGAAACGTTGTCATTTCGAGCGGAGCACCCGCAGGGTGCGAAGTCGAGAAATCTCTCGCGAAGCAGCGTCATGGATCGAAGAACGACTCCCGGCACGGAAGAGATTCTTCGGCACCCATTCGACTCGGGCTGCGCCCTCGCTCAGGGCAAGCTCTTCGATACGTTCGCGCCTCAATCGGCTCGGAATGACATCCATGAAATGGATGTCCGAAGTATCGTTCCCATTCCCCCTCCGTCGAAAGTCGGAGACCGCCATCCGCCGCAGGTCCGCCCGCCGATCGGCCCCTTCCGCCGAGGGCAAATCCACGCCGCCACCGCAGACTGGGCACAGGGCCGATGGAGGTCCTCGACAGTCACGAAGGCGGTGAAACAGTGAACGCAATCAGGGTCTTGCTCGTCGACGATCAGCCGGTTATCCGGCAGGGGCTCCGCCTCCGGATGGCGACCGAGACCGACATCGCCGTCATCGGCGAGGCCTGCGACGGCCACGCCGCCCTCGACTTGGCCACCCGGCTCGATCCCGACGTCATCGTCATGGATATCGCCATGCCGGGCCTCGACGGCATCGAGGCAACTCGCAGCATCCGGGCGAAGGTGCCAGGCAGCACCGTGGTGATCCTCAGCCTCAGCGACGACGCCGCCACCCGCGCCCGCGCCGCCGAGGCCGGCGCCGCCGCCTTCGTCGCCAAGCACGAGGCCGACGGTCTCCTCATCGACACGATTCGCCGGCACGCCCGGCCCCATCCGTAGCGCCGCCCCCGGGGCGGCCGCCAGTTCCGACCCGTAGCGCCGCCCCTGTGGCGGCCGGCAGTTCCGACCCGTAGCGCCGCCCCTGTGG
>JAEVYR010000452.1 GCA_023392645.1 Chloroflexota bacterium
CTTCGCCGGCGCGGCCGTCGGCGCGGCACCGCTGGTCGTCGTCTTCCTCGTGCTGCAGCGCTACATCGTTCAGGGCGTGCGCATGTCCGGCATCAAAGGGTAGATTCCGGCACCCCGGCATCGACGCGTTCAGCGAAATACGGCTTGGCGAGCGTGCGAACGACTTCATCGAGAATGTGCTCAGAGATCAGCAGTTCGAAGGCGTTGTTGACCCAGGCACGGAGTACGACAGGTGGCGGCGTTGTCCCGGTCCGAAACCGCGCCATGCCGGACGCGATCGTGGTTGTGTCGAGGACTGCCCTGATCACGACTGATTCGTCGCTCCGCGCTCGGAACGAAGGTCTTCCCGCGCCTTCGCCAGCTCCCGCTCCAGCTCCTCATCCGATACGTCCGCAAACTCGTCGCTGAACCGAGCCAATTTTTCTCGAAGAGCTCCGCTCGCCGCGCCTGGTTGGCCTGTTCCTGTGCCTTGAAGCGCCGGTATTCGTCGACCGAGATGATCGCGACCACCGGAAGGCCGCTCTTCTCGACGACGATGCGTGCCTCGCCGCTCGCTACCCGGTTCACGACCTGGCTCAATTGCTGCTTGGCGTCGGTAAGCTTCATGGTGGCTTCTGTCGGGATACGTTGGGTCATCTGGGCGCTCCTTGCCATATGTCCTGTGCAGCATACTGACACTGGCACTGAACTGCCCAGATCCGTCCAGATCGATACCGATGCGTCGAAGGTGCCAGCGACCCATCGTCCAGGGTATGCGCATGTCCGGCGACAGGGAGTACACTGGTCCCGACCGCGCGTGGGACCACCATCAAACAAACCGTTCGCCGTGCGCTTCCTGCCATCCCGGTTGGCACGTGGCCTCGGCCGCCGCAGGAGCGCCAACACCATGGATGCCGGATCGGAGGAACGCGAGCACCGCGCGTTCGAGCGCTTCCTCCTGTTCACCGACGGCGTCATGGCGATCGCCGTCACGCTGCTGATCCTGCCCGTGGTCGACGCGGCGCTCGATCTCGAAAGCCGCGATCGCACGGTGATCGACCTGCTGGGTGACCTGCGGGGCGAGCTCCTCGGGTTTCTGCTGGGGTTCGCGGTCATCGTGGTGATGTGGTTGGCTCACCAGCGAGTGTTCTCGAGCGTGGCCTGGCCCAACGCGTGGATCGTGCGGCTGAACGTGCTGTGGCTGCTCAGCATCACGCTGCTGCCCTTCACGACCGCCCTGATCGCCGACCATGGCGACGAGCAGGCAACCGTGCTGCTCTACGTCGGCAATATCGCCCTCGGCATCTTCAGCCTGGGCGCGGTCACGCTCGTCAAAACCCTGTCCCCTCACCTGCTGCTGCCGAACGCCGCGATCACGGACGACGACCGGCTCGGGGCAATCGCCAATTGCGTCCTGATCTCGGTCGCCTTCATTCTCGCGGCGCTGTTCCCGGGGCTCGGCTTCACCGTGATGCTGCTCATGCTTCTCGACGGCCCGCTGACGCGCATGTTGAGACGCCGCAACGCGACCCTCACCGAGCCAGGCGATGCATAGGGGAACATCCCGTACGGCAGAGGCCCTCCCGCGTCTGGCCGCCCGGCGGGCGACCAGGGCGGCCGCCGGGACCGCCCTGCCCTTGCACGCACCCTCGGCGTCACGCCGCGGGCGTGGCGACGGCCTCGATGGCGGTGAACGTGTACTCGGTCGCCCCGGTCCCGACGATCACCGTCGGCATGTCGCCGTCAAGCCGCAGCTCGACCGGCAGCCCGGCCATCGGTGGGTCAGCCATCACATACGCCGTCGCGGCGCCGCCCGGCATCGGCCGCAGCTCGGTGCGGAACTCGCCCGAGTCCAGCCAGAGCCGGCCCTGATCCACCTCGATCGTCACGGCGCCCAGCGCATCGTTGGCGTACTCGCCGACGAAGGGCTCGACACCGGAAAAATCCGCCGCGTCAATCGCGACCGGCGACGCCGACGGGGTACCCACGTCGACCGGGGCGCCGGTGTCGACGTCCGGCAGGTCGGCCTGCCCGCTCAGGATCGCCTCGACCTGCTCCTGGAATTCCGGCTCCTGCTCGAACACCAGCTCCAGGAACCGGTAGCGCACGGCCTCGTTGAAGAGGTTCGTGGCCTGGCCGTTGGTCAGCACCACGATGCCGATACCGGCATCGGGCAGGAAGGCGAGGTCGGAGGTGAACCCGAGCATGTTGCCGCCGTGGTGCATCATCGGCTGGTCCTTGTAGTCGTCGATGAACCAGCCCAGCCCGTAGCTTGTCTCGGCGCTCACCGGCACCTGCGGCTCCCATGTCTGCGCCAGGTTTTCAGCCGATACCACCCTCGTCCCGTCCGGGGCGACGCCGCGGTCGATCTCGGTCAACATGAAGCGCGCCATGTCGTCGACGTTGGACCACAGGCCGCCTGACGGCGCGATCGCCGTGACCCACTTCTCCTGCTCGGCCGGCATCGGCACGTACGCGCCATCCAGGTTGAGCCCGTGCGGCAGGGCGTAGTCGCCGGCCGCCTCGATCTCGTCGAACGAGAAGGTCGAGTGTGTCATGCCGATCGGATCGAGCACGCGCTTCGTCACCTCCTCGATGTAGGCGTCGAGGAGGTCGACATCGTCGCCGTGCACCGCGGCCGCACCGGCATAGCCGCCAACGGCGACCATCTGGTTGCTGTACTGGAACGCCTCGCCGATGGGCGTGAAGAACTCGAATCCGGCGAGCGAGGCGACGACATCCCCGGCGGTGAGGTCATCGCCGTTGAACAGCAGCTCCAGGTCGCGTCGCGGCACGCCGGTGCAGGCGCAGACGAGGTCCCGCACGGTGATCGTCGGCGTCAGCTCGGGGTCGGCAACGGCGAATGACGGGAGGATGTCCACCACCGGGGTGTCCCAATCGATCACGCCATCATCCACCATCGTGGCGAGCATCATGGTCGTCACCGGCTTGGTCGTCGAGCCGATCATCAGGCGCGTGTCGGGGGTCATCGGCGTGTCGCCGCCGAGCTCGGTCACGCCGAACGCGCCGCGATAGACGATCTCGCCGTCCTGAACGATCGCGACCGTCGCGCCGGGGACATCCAGCAGCTGCATCGTCTCGGCGACATACGCCTCGAAGTCGTCGACCATCCCGCCATCGAACAGCAGCGGATCGACCCCGGCGAGGCTGGCGTGCTCGGCGCCGGTGGGCGTGAACCCGGAAACGATGATGTTGATCTGCGATTGGCGCTGCTGGGCGGCGACGAGATCGGCCCGGACGAGCATGACGTAGCCGACGCCGTCAATCACCTGCCCGACGGCCTGGACGATCTCGCCGGTCACGGTGCCGACGTCATAGGTGATCACGAGGACGCCCTCGGCGCCCGGCACGACCTGGAGCGGTTCCATGTCGAAGCCGGGCTCGACCATCTCCCACCCGGCCGCGATCGCGGTCTCCGCGTTGTCCGCCTCGATCGCGAGCACCGAGATCGCGATCCCACCGTCCGGGCCGGAGAGCGTGGCGTAGCTGTCGAACTGCTCGACCGACCAGCCGGCGGGGATCGGCACCGTGAACTGCCCGGCCGGATCCTCGTAGACCTCACCGTCCTGCATCGTGGCGGCGGCCGGTATCGTGGGCAGCGCCACGGCGAGCGTGGTGAGCAGCAACAGCCATCGAAACGCGCGATGGGTCATCCGAATCCTCCGTGGTGGCATCGGCGCCGGCGTGGCGACGCCGGCGAATAGATGCTGCCGACCATACCAAATTACGACACGCTCGACGCATCCGACCGCGCAGCCCCACCCGTTGATTCTCGGAGAAGTCCCGTCGTGCCGCCCATGTAGGGTCACTCAAATACCGTGTCAGCGTCCTGAGCGCGCGGCTGACGACGGAGGTCGGTGTCACCCAGCGGCTCGTAGCGCTGGCGCGGCACCCACGTCAGCCCCCGGGCGCCGATGTACCGGACCATCGCCTCGCGGATGTACGCGTTCAGCTCGAACATGTCGGATGTCGTGGCCGCGCGGACCGTGATCCGCAAGCGGACGCGCCCTTCGATC
>JAEVYR010000147.1 GCA_023392645.1 Chloroflexota bacterium
CCACGGAGGGGCGGGCCCACCAGGCGTTGTGTCTTGCTGCTCAGTCGCCGGCGCCCGGGATCTGCCCGGTTGCGGGCTCGCGCTCGCGGCGGGGCAGCGCCCCACCCATCCGGGCGATCCGCCGGTCGAGCCAACGCGACACCCGCGCCCGCTCCGGCAACAGGCCGCGCGGCCGCACCAGCAGCACGTAGACGATCAGCGCGCCGATCGCGAGCTCGCGGACGTAAATGATCCGGCTCTGGATCGCCACCGGCAGGTCGTAGCCCTGAATCTGGAGCGTGATCGACCACAACGCCCAGATCACGTAGGCGCCCAGGATCGCCCCGGCGGTGCTGCCGCTGCCGCCGACCACCAGCATCGCCCAGAAAATGAACGTGCCGAAAAAGTGCGTGAACGTCTCCGGCGAGAGCGCGCCCTGCTGGAAGCTGTAGAGCGCCCCGCCGACCCCCATCAGCGCCGCGCCGAACACGAAGCCCTGCACCTTGAAGCGGAAGACGCTCTTGCCGCTCGCGGCCACCACCGCCTCATCCTCGCGGATCGCCCGCAGCACGCGCCCCCAGGGCGAGCGCAGCGCCAGCTCGACGAGGACGTAGACGATCGCGAGCGCCGCCAGGATCAGCACCGCGAAGAGGTACTTGTAATTGTCGTTGCTCACCCAGCCATCGAGCGGCCGCGGGATGCCACCGAGCCCGCGCGTGCCGTTGACCAGTCCCTGCTCCTCGATCACGATCCGTCGCATCAGCTCGGCCACGCCGATCAGCGCGATCGCGAGGTAATCCTCGCGCAGGCGCAGCGTGCTGAGGCCGAGCAGCAACGCCAGCACCGCGCAGGCGACCGCCGCCAGCACGATCGCGACCAGAAAGGGCAGCCAGGCGCCGCTGTCGAGCCCGGGAATGATGTTGAGCGCGTCGCCCCAGCCGCCGATATAGGTCGAAAACTCGTTGTCCGCCGGCTGCTTGGTCACGATCGCGCCGACGTAGGCGCCGAGCATGAAGAACGCGACCACGCCGAAGTTGAAGATGCCGGTGTAGCCCCACTGGATGTTGAGCCCGATGACGATGATGGCGAAGATCGCCGCGGTCGTCACCGACGGCACCACGAAGCCCACCACCGAGCCGAGGCTGTGCGAGCGCTCGAGCGGCAGCGCGATCAGCAGGAAGGTCACGATCGCGACCACCGAAACCGTGAATCGCTGCGAGCGATTGACCATCACGCACGCTCCCCGAAGAGGCCGTTCGGACGGACCAGGATGATCAGGATCAGCACCACGAAGGCGACCGAGGTCTTGTAGCCGGGGCTGATCACGCCGACCGCGACCGTGACCTCGCTGATCACGCCGACGCTGAGGCCGCCGATCAGCGCGCCGACGGGGCTGCCGATGCCGCCGAGAATCGTCGCGGCGAAGATCGGCAGCAGCAGCACGAAGCCGAGCTCCGGCTTGAGCTGCGACTGCAGCGCGAGCAGCACCCCCGCGACCGTGATCAGCACCCCGCCGATCACCCACGTCCATCGCGTGACATCGGCCACGACGATCCCGCAAACGCGCGCGAGATCCGGGTTGTCGGCCATGGCGCGCATCGCGCGGCCGGTGCGGGTGCGATAAAGCAGCAGCGCCACCAGCGCCGCCAGCACGAACGCCGCCGCCACGATGAAGAGCTGGTCGGTCACCAGCCGCTTCACCCCCCACAGGTCGACGGTGTCGCGAATGCCGGAGGAGTACTTCCGGGGGGTGCCGCTCCACACCAGCAGCATGAACCCGCGCATCGCGATCGCGACGCCGAGCGACGCCACCGCAAGCAGCGCGGTGCTGGACGAGCGGCGATGCAGCGGCCGGTAGACGACGCGGTCGATCGCGACCAGCAGCAGCACCATCGCGACGGCGGCGACGAGCAGCGCCAGGATCAGGCCGTAGCCGAACGAGAATCGCCAGATCGGCTCCATCGCGCCGGGGAGCTGCTCGATGCGCACCGGCAGCGTCGCGCCGTCGACCGCGCCGAACAGCACGAAAAACGCCAGGTAGGCGGCGAGCATCAGCGCGTCGCCGTGGGCGAAGTGCGGCGTCCGCGTGATGCCGTAGATGAGGGTCAACCCGACGGCCGCGAGCGCGTAGAGACTGCCGACGATGATGCCGATCACGAAGTGCTCGGTGTAGGCAATCGCGGACACCACCGCGAAGGTGATGAGGAAGAACCAGATGATGCGCTCGCCGGAGAGACCGCGCAGGCGATCCAGCGGCGATTCGCGGCCGGGAGCGATCGGCTCCCCGGCCTGGTATGGCGTCGTCAAGCGTCTCTGCATCGCGATGCTACTCTCCGAGATAGGACCGGCGCACCTCGTCGCTGGCCAGCAACGATTCGGCGGCGCCCTCGCCGCGGTTCCGGCCGGCCGCCAGCACGTACCCCCGGTGGCTGATCGACAGCGCCTGCCGCGCGTTCTGCTCGACCAGCAGGATCGCCGTGCCCAGCGCGTTGATCCGCTGGATCGTGGCGAAGACGTCGTCGACCATGTGCGGCGCGAGGCTGGCCGAGGGCTCGTCGAGCAGCAGCAGGTGGGGGTCCAGCATCAGCGCCCGGGCGATCGCCAGCATCTGCCGCTGCCCGCCGGAGAGCTTGCCGGCGGGCTCCGCCAGCCGGGTGGTGAGCGCCGGAAACTGCTCCAGCACCGCCGCGATCCGCTGGTCGACCCCGTCCGGCTGGGTGTACGCGCCCATCAGCAGGTTCTCGCGCACGCTGAGCCGCGGAAAGACGTTGTCGGTTTGCGGCACGAAGCCGGCGCCGCTGCGCACCATCCGCTCCGGCGATCGGCCGGTGATGTCGACGTCGCCGAGCGTGATCCGGCCGGACTGCACCGGCAGCAGCCCGAAGATCGCCTTCAGCAACGTCGACTTGCCCGCCCCGTTCGGCCCGATCACCGTCACGATCTCGCCCCGGCCGACCCGAATCGAGACCTCGTGCAGGACCTGGACCTCCCCGTAGCCGCAGCTCACCGCGTCGGCGGCGAGCGCCGCCGTGTCCACCACGCTCATCGGTACTGGCTCCCGAGGTAGGCGTCGAGCACCTGCTGGTCGCGAGTCATGTCCGTGAAGCTGCCCTCGAAGATCGGCGCGCCCTGGCTCATCACGATGACCGGGTCGCACAGCCGGGCGATGACGTCCATGTCGTGCTCGACGATGAGAAAGGTGATGCCCGCGTTGTCGGCCTGGTCCTCGATCCGGCGCATCAGGTGCTGCATCAGCGTCCGGTTGACGCCGGCGCCCGGCTCGTCGAGCAACACCATCTTCGGCTCCGCCATCAACGTGCGCGCGAATTCGAGCAGCTTCTTCTGGCCGCCCGAGAGGTTGGCGGCGTACTCGTCCCGCAGATGGATCAGATCGACGTACTCCAGCGCCCAGAGGGCGCGGTCGATGTTGCGATCCTCGTCGTCGGCAACGCGGCCCGGACGGAACCAGGTGTTCCAGACGCGCTCGCCGGCCTGCTCGGTGCCGGCCAGCACGAGGTTCTCGATCACCGACATCGTCGGGACCGGCCGGGGCACCTGGAAGGTGCGCACGAGACCGTGGCGATAGCTCTGGTGCGCGCCCAGCCGGGAGATATCGTGACCGTCGAAGGTGATCGTGCCGCGATCGAGGCGCTCGAACCCGGAGATGATGTTGAGCATCGTCGTCTTGCCGGCGCCGTTCGGTCCGACCAGCCCGGTGACGGAGCCGCGGCGGACGCCGATCGATGCGTGGTTGACGGCGGTGAGGCCGCCGTAGGTCTTGACCACATCCCGGCATGACAGGATCAGGTCGCGGTCGGTATCAGGCTCGGCGCCGGGTGGCGTGAGCGTCGCGGGTGAAGCCACGTAATCGTTCCTCGGGAAGGTTTGGATGCTCGCAACGCGTCGAAAACGGACGCTGCATTTCGACGCCGCCGCTGCTCGCGGACTCTCTGCACGGTTGTGCTAGGTTACCATCACTTGCCCGAAAAGCCGACAAAACCGGGAAAGATCGGGCACGCTCTCCGCTCGCCCTCCCTCGATGCGGTCGCCCTGGCCGCTGGACGCGGGCACACCGTTGGCCGAACCCGAGGCGGCAATGGCGCAATACGCCTCGCGCCCCCGGCCATTAC
>JAEVYR010000532.1 GCA_023392645.1 Chloroflexota bacterium
CAGCGGCACGTGGGTGCTGTGCTCGTAGCGGCTCTGCTTGCCCAGCAGGCCGTGCTGCCCCAGGCCGATGCCGTGGTCGGCGCTGTAGACGACGACGGTGTCGTCGTTCAGGCCCCGCGCCTCCAGCGCCGCGAGGATATCCCCGATGCGGGCGTCCATGTGGTTGACCATGCCGTAGTAGTCGGCGATGTGCTGGCGGATCGCCTCCGGCTCGCGCGGCCAGGTCTCGAGGTTCTCGTCGCGGTTGTCCATGTCGCCGTTGTCGAAGGGATGGACCGGCAGCAGGTTCGGCGGCAACGACACCGTCGCCGGATCGACCCGCCACTCCTCGGGCGGGGTGCGTGGGTCGTGCGGGGCGGTGAAGGCGACATAGAGCAGGAACGGCCGGTCGCCGTCCTGCCCCTCGATGAAGCGGATCGCCGCGTCGGCGAAGAGATCGGTGCTGAACCCCTCGGCCGTCTCGATCGCGTCGTCGGGGTAGGCGCCGGAGGCGTCGAAGGCGCGCACCGGCACCGCGTCGTGGTCGCTCATCCCACCGAACATCAACTGGTCACCGCTGTCGAACGACCGCGCGAACGCGGCGGCGTCGTTGTGCCACTTTCCGACGGCGTGGGTGCGGTAGCCTGCCTCGCGCAGCAGCTCGGGGAAGGTCGGCATGCCCTCGGGAATGGCGTAGGTGGCCGGATACCGGCGGCCGGTGGGCTCGGCGCTGGAGGCGAAGATATTGCGGCCGGTCATCAGGGTGGCGCGGCTGGGCACGCAGATCGCCCCCTGCATGCCGCCCTGGCAGTGGGCGCCGTCGAAGATCGTCCCGCGCTGGCCGAGCGCGTCCAGGTTCGGGGTCGCCACCTCGCTGTTGCCGTGGATGCCGATCGACTCGTAGCGGTGGTCGTCGGCGAAGAGCACCACGTAATTTGGTCGGGTCATGGTCGGATGGTCCTTTGGATTTCATGCGCAAGGCGGCGCGCTGTCATCGTGCGGGAGGGGCTCGTCCCCTCCTTGCCGCACATCGGGCGGCGGCGTTTGCCGCTACGGGAAGACGCCGGTCGCCCGGTATGGGCTCACTGCTTCACCGCGCCCGCCGCCAGGTCGGACACCAGCTTCTTCTGGATGATCATGAACAGCACCAGCGTCGGCAGCGTGGCGATCACCGAGGCGCTCATCACCAGGTTCCAGTGGGCAGTGTACTCACCGAAGAAGCTCGCCAGCCCGACCGGCACCGTCTTGCGGCTGTCGTCGGTCATGAACGTCAGCGCGAACAGGAATTCGTCCCACATCGACACGAACGAGTAGACGCCGACCGTCACCAGCCCCGGCCACGCCACCGGCAGGATGATTCGGAAGATCACGCCGAGCGTGGTGGTGCCGTCGATCACGGCGGCCTCGTCGAGCTCCTTTGGGATGGTGTCGAGATACCCGAGCAGCATGTAGATGGAAAACGGCATCGAGATCGCGACGTACGAGATGATCAGCCCGATGAAGCTGTTGGTAAGGCCGAGGCGGAAGAAGATCGCGTAGATCGGCGTGATCAGGATCACGAACGGGAAGAGCTGCGTGGCGATCACGAGAATGAGCAGGGTCGACCGCCAGCGGAACCGGCGGTGCCGCGAGAAGCCGTAGGCCGCCAGCAGCGCGACGACCATGCTGATCGCCGCCGCCACCACGCAGACGATGATGCTGTTGCGGATATAGGTCGGGAAGGTCGAGTCCTCGAGCAGCGACCGGTAGCTGTCGAGCGTGAGCTTCTCGGAGAGCAGGTTGAAGCTGTCCGAGAACAGCGCGGAATCGGGTCGGACCGAGGTCAGCACCACCCAGATGATCGGGAAGGCGAGGATCAGCAGGATGCCGAGCCCGAGCGTGGCCGTGAGCAGGTCGCGCACGAAGCGCCAGCTGGCGGCGCGGGTCCTGGGAGAGGTGGCGCGGTTCGCCGGTGTGGTGCTCATCGCTCACGCTCCCGGAACACGAGGAAGAAGTAGACGATCGCGAAGAGCAGCATGATGACGCTCATGAAGACACCGATCGCCGCCGCCATGCCGAACCGGTAGTCGATGAAGGCGGCACTGTAGACCCGCGTGGCGAGCACCTGCGTGTAGTCGCCGGGACCGCCGCGGGTGGTGAGCCAGACGTAGACGAAATTGTTGAAGGTCCAGATCGTGGTCAGCAGCGCCACCACCGCGGTCACCGGCCTCAGCAGCGGCAGCGTGACCGAGCGCAGCACGCGCAGCTCCGACGCGCCGTCGACCCGGGCCGCCTCCTTCAGGTCGTTCGGGATCGACTGCAGGCCGGCGAGGAAGGCGATCACCACGAACGGCAGCTCCCGCCAGACGAGGATCAGGTCGACCGCCGGCCACACCGTCGAGGTCTTCGCCAGGAACGCCTGGCGCTGGTCGATCACGCCCAGGTTCATCAGGAGCTGGTTGACGACGCCGAATCTCGGCTCCAGCAGCCAGCTCCAGGCGGCGACGGCGACCACCTGCGGCGTCTCCCACGGCAACAGCAGCAGCGAGCGGGTGACCCCGGTCAGGTGCCACCGCTTGAAAACGGAGGCGTTGAGCAGCAGCGCCAGCGCCAGTCCGAGCACCAGGCGCGTGACGACCGTGACGGCGGTGAGCCAGAACGCCGTGTTCCAGAGCGCGTGGTAGATCCGCGAATCGCGCAGTATCTCCCGGAAGTTGGCGAGGCCGACCCACGTGCCGCCCTCACCGAGCTCGAACAGGCTGACGCGCTGGAAGCTCAGCGCGATGTTGTAGATGGCCGGCGCGGCGAAGAAGAGGCCGAGCACGGCCATCGCCGGGAAGACCAGCGCGTAGGGTTTCAGGCGCCCGGACCGTCGCGCGCCGAAGCGTCCCGACGCGACGGTCGCGGGCGGTTCCGTTCCGGCGGCGACGTGCGACATCGGTTAGCCCTCCTCGCCGCGCGCGATCAGGCTGGCAAGCTCGTCGACAAGGGCGCCGGCGGCGTCCGCGCTCGCCTGCTGGCCGGAGAACACCGCGCCGAACGAGCGGTTGACCGCTTCCTGGAGGCTCGGCTCCGGCTCCGGCGAGGAGATGTACTGCTCGAAGGTGATCGCCTGCGGCAGCATCTCGGCGTAGGCTTCCTCGCCCTCGGGCACCTCCACCGATTCGAGAATCGACTTGCGGGCCGGGTATTGGTCGTAGGTTTCGAAGGTCTCGGCGCTGATCAGGTGCTCGACCACCTGCCACGCTTCGTCCGGGTGTTCGGTGCTCGGGTTGATGCCGAGCATGCGCCCGCCGAGGTGGGAGATGCGCGTCTCGCTGCCGCTCGGTATCAGCGCGGTCGCGAGCGGCGACTCCGACTCCGCCTGCGCGGCGCGGAAGGTGGCCGGCGGGAAGAAGCTCATCGCGGCGTCACCGCGACCAAGCCCGCCGACGATCTGGGGGTCGCCAGGGGTGCTGACGGCGATCAGCGATTCCGGCGTGATGCTCCGCTCGAAGAATGCGTTGAAGTAGTCGAGCGCCCCGGTGAGGTCCTCGGCGGTGACGCCTGGCGCCCACGCGCCGGTGTCGTCCTGCTCGACCAGGGTGGTGCCGTTGCTCCAGAGGTAGTAGTTGACGAGGAACCAGGTCCAGCCCTCGGGACCGGCCGGGAACGCGAACCCGAACTGGTCGGACCCGTCGCTGAGCGACTCGGCAACGTCGCGGAACGCCTCCCAGGTGCCCGGATCCCAGACCTCGCCGGCGGGCAGCTGCACGCCGGCGGCGTCGAGCAGGTCGGGCCGGTACGCGATCACGAAGGTGTCGGCGGTCCAGGGGATGCCGTAGGTCTTGCCGTCGAGCTGGCCGAGCTCGAGCGCGAGGAAGTCGTCGGGCGCGATGTCGCTGCCCGAGATGTGGCTGTCGAGCTCCAGCAGCAGGCCGGTGCTGGCGAGATCCTGCGGCCAGACGAAGGCGAGCTGCTGCACGTCCGGTCCGCCGCCGGCCTGGACCTCGCGGACCCACTGTGCCTGCGCGTCGGCCCAGGCGATGTTCTCCAGCTTCACCTTGACGCCGGCGTCGCTGGCATTCAGTTTGTCGATCGCCTCCTCGAGTCCGCCGATCTCGACGGGCGGGTCGTTCTGCCGGAAGGCGACCTCGACCGCGTCCTGCGCCAGGATGGCGCGCGGGTTGCCGGTCAGCAGCGGCACGGCGGCCAGTCCGGCGGCGCCCAGCAGGCTTCGGCGATGCAGCGTCGTCGCTCGTGATCGTGTCATGATGATCGTTCCCTTCTGGTTGGATTCGATGCCGGTGAACACGGGTGGGGGTGGCGTCAGCTCCTTTCGATCGCCGACGGCGGCGCCGTGGACGCACGGATTTCCAGGCGTGTCGGCAGCGTGACGTGCCGACCGGGGGGTGCTGTCGTGGTGGGTGCCAGCTCCGCGAGGAGCAGGTCGAGGGCGCGCTCGGCGACGTCGTGCAGTGGCTGCGCGACGCTCGTGAGCGGCGGGTAGAGATAGGCGGCGAGCGTGTCGTCGTAGCTGATCACGCTGATCGCGTCCGGGACATGGATGTTCGCCTGGTACAGCGCGCGCATCACGCCGAGCGCGAGGTTGTCGCCGGCCGCGACGATGGCCGTCGGTGGCGAGGCGAGTCGCAGCAGCGCCTCGGTCAGCTCGCGCCCGATCGAGATGGTGGAGGTTGGCTGGAGCTGGATGTACCCGTCCGGCGACCGGATCGCGTGGCTTGCGATCGCGTCCTGAAATACGTGCAGGCGACTGTTGAGGGTGGGATGGGGCGACGAGCTGCCGATGTAGGCAATCTGCCGGTGGCCGAGCGCGACCAGATGGTCCACGGCGGCGGTGACGCCCTGGGACGCGCTGACGGTGACGGTGGGGGTCTCGACATCGAGCCGGGGTCGCATCAACTGGACAATCGGCAGCCCGGCGTCGTGGACAGCCCGGACGGCATCGGTCGTGGCGGGCGAGTCGAAGATCACGCCGTCGACGCGATGGGTGCGGAGGGCCTGTGCCAGCGCCGCGCCGGATTCGCGCTGCGACGGCTCGAACCCGGTCTCCACGACGTAGTAGCCGCGGCGGGCGGCGGCGCGGGCGATCTCGATGTGCAGGATGTAGGGCACGGACTCGTCGAAGAGGCCATGCGGGGTCGAGCGGCCCACGAAGCCGATGATATTGCTGCGTTGCTGGCGGAGCGCCTGGGCGATCGGGTGGGGCGAGTACCCGAGCTCGGCGGCGACGGCGAGCACCCGCTGGCGGGTGGCGTCGGAGACGCGGATGGTGCCCTCATGGCCGCTGAGCACGGCCGAGACCGCGCTGCGAGACACGCCGGCGCGGCGGGCGACATCGTGTGCGGTTGGTGCGCGGCGTGTCACGGGTCGGCGGCCTCGGTGCGGGAAGGGCGATGATCAAACGTGTTATCAGCGTATCAGGGACTGTCAAGGCCGTCGATGGTGCGTGGCTCGGCAGGCATCGACGGGGCATCCGTGATGGGCCTGACTGCCTGACTGCATGAAGGGCCGGATATCTGGCATGATACTGGCGGGGCTCAATGTGGCGCCGCGATGCTCGCGGCTCTGAATCGAATATCAGGAGGTACTCATGACC
>JAEVYR010000565.1 GCA_023392645.1 Chloroflexota bacterium
GGCCCGACGAGCGCGGCGCGGCGGCATCGACACTGCTCGTGGCGCGGCTGCTGGGAATGACCATCGGCGTCTCGGTACTGACATCACTGGGAGTTCAGCGGCTTCAGGTCCTGACCGGGCGGCTCGAACCGCTCGCCCAAAACGAAGGCGAGTCGACCGCGGCATTCCTCCTGCGCCAACAGGAATACATCATCGACACGGCGATCCCGCTCGGCGTCCAGGTGGTGCAGGAGACGTTTCTCGCCGCGGCGCTGCTGGCCGCCATCGCCGTCATTCCCGGCTGGATGCTCTACAGGGTCCGAGCGGACGAATCGTAGCGACGTCCCTGCGGCGGCGTTGCACCCTCAGGCGGGCACATGGACGGCGCTACAAGGTCAGCCGGCCAACTGTTCACGTAATGCCCGGATGTTGCCCTCGACCGTCGCCTGGTCGTTGTAGATCGCGCTACCGGCGACGAAGCTGTCCGCCCCGGCCAGCCACAGCGAGCGTATCGTCTCGCGATCGACGCCGCCGTCGACCTGCAGCCGGCAGGACGGGTTGATGCTGTCGATCATCGCCCGCGCGCGTCGTATTTTCTCGCGCATTTCCGGGATCATCTCCTGCCCTCCAAAACCGGGATTGATGGTCAGCACCAGCAGGTTCGCGAGGAACGGCAGCATCTCCTCGACCGATACCAGTGGTGTCGCCGGGTTGATCGCGATACCCGCGCCGGCGCCGTGCGCGTTGATGTCGGTGATGACGCGGTGCGCGTGATCGGTCGCCTCGGCCTGGAACGTGACCTGCGCCGCGCCCTTGGCGGCGAACTCCGGTGCCCAATGGTCCGGGTTCCTGATCATGAGGTGGCAGTCGATCGGCAATGTGGTGCCGCGGCGCGTTGCCTCGAGCACTGGAAATCCGATCGATATGTTCGGCACGAACGCGCCGTCCATCACGTCGAAGTGAATGTAGTCCGCGCCGCCCGCCTCCGCGGCGGCAAGCGCCTCTCCATAATGCAGGAAATCCGCCGAAAGGACGGACGGGCCGATGATCGGTTTCTGGCTCATGCCCTCTACGCTCTCCACGCTTGTCTCGAGTTCGGCGGCATGCCGAACGGCTCGGTCGAGTACAGTATCCTCCAGGGAGGGCCAACCGCCACTGCTGGCTCGACCCGCCGCCCCCATGACGACGAAGGACCCGTGTTACGTGAAGCTGCTCGACTTCCTGGAACGATCGATCGAACGGGTGATCCAAAGCCCGGTCGATTCCTTGTTCCGTCAGGATATCCAGCCGGCCGAAATCGAGCGCCATCTCGAACGCGCGATGCTCGACAATTGCCGACGCGCCTCCGGCGCCAACATCATGCCCAACGCCTACGTCGTCGAGCTCGGACCGGACGACTTCGCGACCATCGCGCCGTACCGGACGTCGCTGGTCCGCCGCCTCGAATCCTGGCTGACCGATCGGGCGGAGATGCACGAAGGCACCCTGCTCGACCGGATCCAGGTCGACATCAGGGAAAGCGATCGCGCGCGTCGCCGGCGACCGATCGTCTCGGCCTCGATTACCGATATCGAGCGGCCACAGGCACCCTCCCGTCGTCGTCGACAGGCGGCGGGGCAAACCGAGATCTACCAGGTCGCGTCCACTGGCTCCTGCACGCTGCGGCTGCTTACCGGCAGCAACGCGGGAACGACCTACTCGATCCCCGAAGGCTCCTCGACGCTCGGGCGATCCAGTGAAGCCGACATCCACATCGAAGCGAGTGATGTGTCGCGCAAGCACCTGCGTATCGAACGATCCGGTGGGCGCGTCAGCATCACGGATCTCGACAGCACCAACGGCACCCGCGTCAACGGCGATCCCGTCCAGCGGGCCACGCTCCGCAACGGCGACGAGGTCTTGGTTGGCATGCAGGCGCTGCGGTTTTCCATCTCATGACACCACTGCACGCTGCCGGACAACGCCGCCATGCCTGACCTGGGAAGCACGTTTCTCACCTTCGAATGGGTGATGCTGGTATTGCGGATCGCGTTCATCGGGCTGGTCTACCTCTTTCTCTACCAGATCGCCCGCGTTTCGCTCCGGGAGCTGGTGACGATCGGCCGCGCCATCGGTGTCGAGGAGCGGCAGGCTGCCGCCAGGCCGCTGACGGCATCGCTGACAGTGATCGATCCGGCCGACTCCTCGCTGGAGCCCGGGGAACACATTCCCCTCGCGATCTATTCGACCCTCGGCCGGGACAGCGGAAATGCGGTCGTCATCGATGACGGCTACACTTCATCAACGCATGCCGAGATCGTCCGCGAGGGCGATGGCTGGCTGGTGCGGGATCTCGGCAGCACCAACGGCACCTTTGTCAACGGTCGCCAGGTGCGCGGGCAGGCCGGCATCCAGCCCGGCGACGAGCTCGCCTTCGGCAACGTGGTCGTCTCCTTCGACGCCTGATTTCACCGTCCACACCGATCCGCGGATGCGCCGATTGGGCGCCCATCGACGCTGCCACCTCGGCGGGAGATGTGCATGAAGCAGTCCAGCACGGACTACCAAATTCCCGGCAAGCTCAGCCTCGTCCTGCC
>JAEVYR010000575.1 GCA_023392645.1 Chloroflexota bacterium
GGAGAACTCCGCGCTGCCGGTGGCGTCGACGTTGGCGTAGCTTGACTTGGCGGCGGTGAAGTCGCTGGCGGCGCCGCCCTGCCAGAGGTAGGTCCCCGGAGCGAACCCGACCTCGTTGTTGCAGACGATCGACATCCAGCCGTTGGCGTCCGGCACGGAGAGCACGAGCACGCTCAAGCCTTCGGGGAGGACGCGGATGATCGGCGCGCTGCCGTCGGCGGCGGTGCGGCAGGCGATGCCGGCGCCGTTGGTGCCCTTGACGGTGGCGGTGCCGATGATGGCGCTGTCTTCGACCGGCATGATCGAGTCGGTTTCGGGAACGGCCTGGCCGCTGTCGAGCATTTCCTCGTCAGTGGTGGCCTCTTCCGTCGCCTCGTCGGTGGCTTCCTCGGTCGGCTCGTCGGTCGCAGCCGGATCGGTGGCTTCCTCGGTCGCGGCGTCGGTGGCAGCCGGGGTGGCGCCCGTGTCGGGAGCTTCCTCGGTGACCGCGTCGTCGTCCGCAGCTTCGGTCGCCTCGTCGGTGGCAGCCGGGGTGGCACCCGTGTCGGGGGCTTCCTCGGTGACCGCGTCGGTCGCCTCGCTCGTTGCCTCTTCGGTGACCGCGTCGGTCGCGCCCGGGGTGGCGGCGGCGTCCGTCGCGTCCTCGGCCGGGGCTTCGTCGGTGGCCTGATCCGTCGGCTCGGCGGTCGCCTCGTCCGTGGCCTCTTCGGCCGGGACGTCGGCGGCGCCGGCGTTGATGTACTCGCTGGCCACGAAGCCGCCCACGCCGGAGCAGTTGACCGGGGTCCAGCTCAGGCCGGCGCCTTCGACCGGCGCGCCGGTGATCTCGACAGTCTGGCCGGAGGCGAAGACGGTGATCTGGACGGAGTCGACGGTGGCGTCGACGCGGCAGACCACATCCTCAACCGCGATGGCGGTGCCGATCGGCGCGCCCGCCGGGCCGGCGGTGACCGCATCGGTGGACTCGGCCGGCCCGGCCTCGGAGACGGCTTCCGTCTCGGTAGCGGCTTGCGTCGCGGCCTCGGTCTCGGCCGGAGCTTCGGTCACGACGTCGGTGGCGACCTCGGTCTCGACGGGAGCCTCGGTGACGACTTCGGTCGGAACCTCAGTGGCGACCTCGGTCACAACTTCGGTGGGAACCTCGGTCGCGACCTCCGTCACCACTTCGGTGGCGACCTCGGTGGCCGAGTCGAGGGTGATGTAGTCGGATGCGATGAAGCCGCCGACGCCGGCGCAGTTGACCGGCAGCCAGGCGATGCCCTCGGCCCAGACCTCAAGACCCGTGATCTCGACGGTCTGACCGACCGAGACCTGCGTCAGCTCCTGGGCGCTGGTGGAGAGGTCCATCCGACAGGTGACGTTGTCGTTCGCAACACCATAATCGACCGGCTCCTGCCAGGGGCGGGTTGCCGGCGCTTCAGGTTCGGTTGCGGTGTCGGTGGGAACTTCTTCGGGGGGGGCGGGCGCGACGCCATCGAGATCGATGGCCTGCATGTATCCGTTCTGCTCGTAGACGCGCACCCAGTACCACTTGGTGCCGTCGTCGGCGGTGAGCGGACCCTCGACAATGGAGACGGGGGTGTCTTTCGCCACTTCGGCGGTCACGTCGGCGTCGCGGCTGGTTTCACCGTAGAGCCTGGTGTCCTGGAGAACGACGGCGTCGTCACCGGGCACGAGGTCGGTAGCCGCGAGCGCCAGCACCGGGGAGATGACCGAGGTGAGCATCAGCCCGATCATCGTGATGAAGAACCCGGTACGGGCCTGCTTGAGGAGTGCGAACAACTCCTTCCCTCCTGGTTGATTGATCCGGCAGCCGGGCAGCCCCCCGGCTGGTATCTCGCGGCCGATGCGGTCCGGGGCCCTGAAGAGGCGATCCGGGCGCGTTGCGCGGCCGCCCTGAACACACAGCCATCCTGGTGTCCAGGCGATCCGTATTTGGGCAGGGTTGGAGTGAGAAATGATCGCGGGCGCGAGGTCCGGTCGTCGTCATCCCAGCCAGGTGACGTGGTGATGTCCGGTTCGCGCGCTGCGTGCCTGCGCGTGGCAGGCGATTCCCCCCTCCGTCCCGGTATCGATGGAACTCCGCCAGACGGCCAGATCGACAGGTGATACAACATGCGCCACGCGATTTGCCGGGTTCGTCAGCTCGAACGATTCGTGAAGGATGCGAGCGTGCGTTTACCCAAGAAAACCGGTGGCGGATACTCCCCTGAAGCGTCGATATGCCGTTTCTCGCGGATCGGACGTGAGCATCCCAGCCAGAGTCACTCAACCTCCGAAAACCATCGAACCCAACGGGTCAACTGGACGGTAACAAACCGGTCAAGCCGTGTCAAGCAGGGTCGGGTGCCCGGAATGAGGCTCGTGTGACGATGAAATCGGACATTTTTCGACAGATAGACACACGGTGCTCGAGTGATGGTCCGGCGTGTGTCGGGGAGTCGCGCTTGGGTCGCGGATCGGCGTTTCTCCAGCCATGGCGCGGCGTAATCGTGACTGCAAGGCACTGGTCGTGAGCCCGCCGGCGGCATCGGAAGGCGAATTGGTGTCGCGTTGGCACGATCGGCCATGCGCGGATCGGGAATGATTTCCGGGAATTGGTGCCATGACCGGGAGGTGTCATGCCGGTTTCGGGCGCGGGAGTTTCGGGAGGGACGCGACGCCGACAATCAGCCGGTACGCGCGGACCCGGGCTGCGGCCACGAAGGGCCGGTGCCGGACTCGTCCAGCGACCCGCGAGACGGCGGCAGGAGGGTGGGGACACGCGACCCGTCATTGCCCTCGTCGTCGTCCGGATTCCGTATCAGATGTCGCCTTCGGTATCGCTGCGGCGGCGGGGACGCCGGCCCCCGCCCCCCCGCCA
>JAEVYR010000586.1 GCA_023392645.1 Chloroflexota bacterium
ACCTGGCGCAGACGATGGGCTTCCCCGGTGAGCCCAACCGCGCCGAGGTGACCGAGGTCGGCGACCGCGCCGTGGCGATCGCGAAGGCGGCCGGCGTGAAAACCGGCACGACCGCGTTCACGCCGGAATCCGCCCACCAGGCGCTGGCACGCGGTTTCGACATGGTCGTGGCGAACGCGCCCGGGTTGTACCTGCAAGCGGCGCAGTCGATGGTCCGCGAGACGTTCCCCGACCGTAGCTGACGCGCGACACACCCAACGCAATGACGCCATCCGTCACCGGATGGCGTCACGCGTACATGTTTCTGTCGAGGGCAACGTCAGGGATTCCTGTCGACCTGCCGCAACGCCCACAGGATGATCACCGCGCCGATCACCGCGACGATGATCGCGCCGACGATGCCGCCGCCCACGCCCAGGTCGAGCACGCTGTTGAGCAGCCAGCCGCCGAGTAATCCGCCGAGAATGCCGACGATGATCGCGCCGATCATGCCGCCGGGAGTGCGGCCCGGCACGATATAGCTCGCGATTCCGCCGGCGACCAACCCGATGATGATCCACCACAGGATTTCCATGAATCTCCTACCTCACACGCATTTGCGAACTTCGGCCCCGTGCGGCGAAGCGTTCGCGCCCGCCTTGACCGATGCGTCGTCGGGCGTTGCAAGTGCAATGCCATGGATGCGAAAATGCCCGTCAGGTCGTGCTGCGAACAGGCGGGCCGGCATTGCCGCTGGCGATAGGGCATGGTATCGTGCACAATCAGTAAAACCTCGCCAAATCAGGGGACGCTCGGCGCAACGAGGCGCGGGTGGGTATCCTGTGGCGCGCGCGGGGAAAGCGGTGGCCTGAATGGCGGCGTCGCCAGCAGGCCGGCACCTCCCGCACCCGCGTCATAGTGGGCCGCTTCGCACGGCGAGCGCGTGGAATCGACGACCGGACGCAGACACAGAGATCGAGCCAGGAACGCAACGGCGAGAGGAGACAGGATGGCAATTCAGCCGCAGCAACGCACGTCCGCCGGCACGGAGGGAGCGGCCACCCGTGGTCAGCCCCTGCTCGAAGTCAAGAATCTCAAGACGCAGTTCTTCACCCAGGACGGCGTGGTCAAGGCGGTCGACGACGTTTCGTTCTACGTCATGCCGGGCGAGACGCTCGGCGTCGTGGGCGAATCTGGCTCCGGCAAGAGCATGACCGGTCTCTCAATCATGCGCCTGATCCCCAACCCGCCAGGCAAGATCGTCAACGGCGAGATTGTCTTCAACGGCCGGGACGTCCTCAAGATGAGTGAGGACCAGGTCCGTTCGATTCGCGGCAACGACATCGCGATGATCTTCCAGGACCCGATGACCTCGCTGAACCCGGTGCTCACCATCAACCGGCAGATCAGCGAAGCGCTCCAGCTCCATATGGGCATGAACAAGAGCCAGGCCCGGAACCGCTCCGTTGAGCTGCTGAAAATGGTCGGCATCCCGAATGCCGAGGAGCGCGTCGACCAGTACCCGCACCAGTTCTCGGGCGGCATGCGCCAGCGCGTGATGATCGCGATGGCGTTGTCGTGCAACCCGAAGCTGCTGATCGCCGACGAGCCGACCACGGCGCTGGACGTGACGATCCAGGCGCAGATTCTCGACCTGATGCGCCAGCTTCAGTCCGAAACCGGCACCGGCGTGTTGATGATCACGCACTCGATGGGCGTCGTCGCCGGCATGGCCGACCGCGTGCAGGTCATGTACGCCGGCCACATCGTCGAAACCGCGGAGACCGAGGAGATTTTCGGCAATCCTCGCCATCCATACACGGTCGGCCTGATGCAGTCGATCCCCCGGCTCGACTCGCAGCGACGCGAGAAGCTTCGCCCGATTCGCGGCCTGCCGCCCGACCTCATCGACCTGCCCGATATGTGCCCGTTCACGCCGCGTTGCAATTACGCGCGCGAGAAGTGCGAGCAGAAGAACCCGCCGCTGATGGAGGTCAAGCCCGGCCACTACGCAGCCTGCTGGTTCTGGGAAGAAGTGAACAAGGCCGACGACCCGGATGAGGTTGCCCGCAAGCACGGTCACACCCCGCCGTCGGATCAGTTGGCCGAGATTGAAGCCGACCTCGCCGCGCGCGAGGAGGGCCTCGGCCAGACCGACGCCGAGCACGTCTAGGACGAAACCGAGCCGGAACCGATCCGCTCATCCGTACCCGGAGGAACCTCTATGTCAGCGGTCGCAGCTGAGCAGCAGAACCAGCCGTCGACCGGCGCCCAGTCGGACGGTGCGCCACTTCTCGACGTCAAGAACCTCGTCATGCACTTCCCGCTGACGCAGGGCATCATCTTCCAGCGCAAGGTCGGCGCGGTGCAAGCCGTCGACGGCGTGTCGTTCAGCGTCAAGCGGGGCGAGACGCTTGGTCTCGTGGGCGAATCCGGCTGTGGCAAGTCCACCACCGGCCGCGCCATCCTGCAGCTCTACAAGCCGACCTCCGGCGAGGTGAACTTCAACGGGCGAGACCTGACGAAGCTCGACGGCGGCGAGATGCGCAAGATGCGCCGCCACCTCCAGATGATTTTCCAGGACCCGTATGCGTCGCTCAACCCGCGCATGACGGTCGGCAACATCGTCTCCGAGCCCATGCAGATCCACAAGCTGGTGCCCAAGAAGGAACGCACCGCGCGCGTCCAGGAGCTGCTGCAGACCGTCGGCCTCAACCCCTACTTCGCCAACCGCTACCCGCACGAGTTCTCGGGCGGCCAGCGGCAGCGCATCGGCATCGCCCGCGCGCTGGCGGCGAACCCGGACTTCATCGTCGCCGACGAGCCGGTCTCGGCGCTCGACGTCTCGGTGCAGGCGCAGGTGATCAATCTGCTGCAGGACCTGCAGCGGCGTTTCGGCCTCAGCTACAT
>JAEVYR010000610.1 GCA_023392645.1 Chloroflexota bacterium
GCCGCAGCGTATCGGTGCGCGTCTTGTGCGATTGCGCCACCAGCAGCATGCCGTCGGCGTGGGCCGCCATCGCGAGCGAGTCGCTGGCGGAAAGCACCGGCGGCGAGTCGATGATGACGAGATCGACATCCTGTGAAATCTCTTCAATCCGGTCGCGGAATCGATCGGAGCTGACGAGATCGAACGGGTTCGGCGGGATCGAGCCGCTCGGCACCAGAAAGAGCCCCGGCAGCGCGATCTTGCGCGCGTGCGCCTGCCACGGACTGTCAGGATCGGTGAGCATGCTGGTGACCCCCTGATCGCCAGGCACGCCGAAGATGCGGTGCTGGGTGGGCTTGCGCAGGTCGGCGTCGATGATGACGGTGGTGATGCCGCCCTGCGCCATCACCACGCCGAGGTTGGCGGCCACCGTGCTCTTGCCCTCGCCGGGTCCAGGGCTGCTGATGACGAGCTTGTCGATCTCCTTCGATGCCGACGCGAACTGGAGGTTGGTGCGCAGCAGGCGCAGCGCCTCGGCTGCGCTGGAAGTGGGTTGCGCCAGCATGAAGACCTGACCACCGCCCGGCTTGACGCCCTGCATCTGGGTGACGGTCGCCAGCACCGGCGCGCCGGCGAGATCCTGCACGTCGTCCTCTGGCGTCACGGCGTTGTAAAAGTACTCGAGCAGCGCGACGATGACGAGCCCGAGCAACAAGCCGACGATCGCGCCGATCTGCGCGGTATACATCGGTCGCGGCTCGAACGGCGCGCCGGGCACCCGGGCAGTGTTGGCGACATCGGCGGGCACACCGAGCCCCTCATCGCCCTGACCGGCGATGTAGTCGACGAACTCCTGGACCGTGGACGTCGCGATGTTCGCTGCGACCTGAGGGTCGCCATCGGTCACGTTGACATTGAGGAACTGGGTGTTGGGCACATCGGTGACGGAGATCTTTCCCTGGAGGGCGGGCACCGAATATGACAGGTCCAGATCGTCGATGACGGCCTGCATCACCGGCTCGCTCTTGACGATCAGCATGTAGGAGGGCTTGAGGTTCTGGCTGGCGAGCAATCCGGTGTAGCGACTGCCGGTATCCGGCATCGACATCATGATGATCTGCGCGCGAGCCGAGTAGACCTCGGGTTGTCTGGACGCATACGCATAACCAGCCATCGCGCAGATCAGGATCGCAACGATGACGATCCAGCCGCGTCGCCGGGCGATCCGCAAAAGCTGCCTGAGATCGAGTTCCACGCTATCCCCTTGCAGGCACGTTGGCAACGATATGTACGTTTGTCAAACGCGGGTCCACGTACTGGGGAACTATAATACAGCCGACCGACGACAACAGGCGTCCGCTGACCGCCGGGAGCACGTACATCGACATCCATCTGCACATTCTGCAGGGAATCGACGCCGGCGCGGATGGAATCCAGCGCGGGGACACTCGGCACGGTACCCGCAAATCCGGCCGCAGCCACAGTGTGGTCGGGAGCTGGCTGATTGCTGCGTCGCTCTCCTTTTGCCAATCGTCAGGTTCAGCGGCATCTTCGGCCGCCGGTCGCAGTGAGCGGTCGAGGCATTATTGCGGAAGGGAGCGGTCCATGTGATGGCTATTGAGGGTACTCGACCGGCCATGGTCGCCGTCTGATGGCGGTGGCTGACGGATCTGAACGTGCGCCGGATCCGGCACATAACCCCATCAGTTCGCTCGAACACGTAGGAAGTAGCGAGCCCCGCCCACGCAGCCGTCCCCGCTGGTATTTTCGGCTGGTTTCTTGAGCATGAAGTCTTTGGTCATGGCTGAGCCCGACGACTAACCGAGCACCTGCTCCAGATCAAAGAGCGAGTCGACCGTCAGGTCGGCAGCATGATCGGTGGCGTGCGCGACAGCGCGATACTCGCCATCCAGTCGAACGATTCTCACCGTCCGCCAGCCAAGTTCGCGCGCCATTACGAAGTCCTTCGCTGGATTGTCGCTGACATACGTGAAGCTGCCCACGTCGGCGCCCACGCGTTCCATGAGCCGCTGATAGGGGATGGGACTCGGTTTCCACGCGGCACGGCCGTCAACGTCGGAGTAGATGATGGTTTCGAACAGCGGCGCGATTCCCAGCGCGCGGACCTTGTTTCTCTGCGTCACCAGATAGCCATCGGTCAGCAAGCCGAGCGTGAATGTGCGTCGGTAGTGTTTTAGTGCCCAGGCTGCATCCGGATGAAGCGTAATCGTCGGTGCGTGTTCGCGATACACCCGCACGAGGTCTGTTACGAGGTCCGGCGGCGCCACGCCCGATAGTTCTTCCAGGGAGGCATTGAATACTGTGCCGCGAAGCCCGGCGTCGAAGATTCGCTGCGCCGCGACCGCAAACCCGCTAATACCATGGCGATTCTGGAGCCAGATACCTGCGGCGATAAATCCGCTACGAACGAACTCGTGCTCCGGAAATAGCGTGTCGTCGAGGTCGAAGACCAGCACGTCGCGCATCAGAGACGTTCCCCAGGCACGAACCAGGCGTCGTCGTAGCGCAGCATATAGAGACCGTCGATCCAGTCAGTAAGCCCAATATCCGGCTCGCGCCCCAGGATCCACTCGATGATCCAGCGAGGGAAATCGGCACCGGCTGCCGCGCTTAGTGGGTAGCCGCCGCCGAATCGCGGATTGATCTCGATGAACGCGATCCTGCCGTCGGGCGTCTGAAAGCACTGTAACGTGATCGGACCGAACGCGCCGGGCAATGCCTCCGTGATGCGACGAGCCTCTTCGATGACGCCACCGTTCTTTTCGGTTACGCCCTTGCTCACCTCACCCGATCGAACCTCGATGCGACGCCGGGGCACCACGCTCCGCACCTTGCCATGCATGTCGACCAGCACGTCGATCGTATACTCGGTGCCCTCCAGTAGCTCCTGCACGAGAGGCTCAGGGGTCGTGTCGAGATAGAACCGTAGCTCCGCGACATTGTCGATTCGCCTCACCCCTTCTCCTGCGCTCCCTCGGGCGGGCTTGATGAGCACCGGGAACGGACCGCCGCGCGCGAAGATATCGGCAGAATCACGAGCCGAAGGACTGTCGAACCCGTTCGCCGAGAAAAACCTGGCGGTCTCGCGTTTGTCCAGGGCGAGCCGGGTCGTCTCCGCGGACGACACTAGCAAGGTGATGCCATGGTCGGCGAATCGCTGCCGGTATGGGGCGAGCAGGTGCAACTCGGTATCGATTAGTGGTACTACCAGCCGAACATTGTGGCGACGACACACATCCATCACGCAATCGACGTACTCGCGTTCGGTGATCCGAGGGAGCATCTCGTGTATGTCCGCCGCAAAGCGAGCTGGCGCGGTTGGCAGGAGGTCGCCGGTGATCAGCTTTCCGCGGAGGTTGAGCGCGTTGAGGGCTTCGCGAAAGCATCCGAGCAACGCCACGCGACGCCCGGCACTGGTAAAGAGGATGTTGAGGTCAATGATCACGCGTCTGCGTTCCCGAAAATGTCGGCATCGTCGCATGCCCGGGTTTGGTGATCCCCCTCAGGCGGAGCACCTTGACCGCAGTCACGGCCAGGATCCTCAGGTCGAGCCACAACGAGCAATGCTCAACGTACAACACATCGAGCGAGAATTTCTGGTCCCAGTCGATCAGGTTGCGGCCGCTCACTTGCGCCAGACCAGTGATGCCGGGCTTGACGTCGTGCCGGCGCGCCTGCTCGGGGCTGTAGCGATCGAGATACTCCATCAACAGCGGGCGTGGGCCGACCAGGCTCATCTCACCGCGCAGGACGTTCAGAAGCTGTGGCAGCTCATCGAGGCTGGTGCGACGCAGGAAGCGACCGGTGGCGGTGAGGCGATCAGCGTCGGGGAGAGGCTCCCCGTCGGCTCCGATATCGTCGCGCATGGTGCGGAATTTGAGCAGCTCGAACGGCTCGGCACGATAGCCAGGACGCTTCTGGCGATAGAAGACGGGGCGTCCCATGGAGATGCGCACGGCCAGCGCGGCGAGCGCCAGGAGCGGGGAGAGCACGATGAGCATGATGGTGGCGATGAGAATGTCGAAGAGACGTTTGACTAATACGTGACACAGGCCGAGCTCAGTCGATCGAGGATGTGTCGATGGGGAGATCGATACCGCGAGTTCGGGCAACTCGGGCGTATTCCTGATAGACAGCATCCCAGATGTCCTCCTGCCGAAACGCGCGCAACACGCGCTCGCGGCCCGCCACTCCATGCGCCGTGCGTCGGGTCTCGTCGGCCAGATAGCTTGCTATCGCCTCGCGGAGCGCTTCGGCATCGCGAGCCGGCACCAGGGTGCCGGTGACGCCATCGTCGACCGCATCGACACACCCCGGGATGTGCGTCGCGACCACGGGCAGGCGCATCGCTGCCGCCTCGAGCGGCACGTTCGGGAACCCCTCGCGATACGTGGGCAGCGCCACCAGATCGAACGCGACGTACAAAGAAGCGGTATCGGCCATCATGCCTGTCAAATGCACGCGCGAGTCGTCCCCCAACGATCGTAGCACAATAGGGTCAATCGGGTCTTGCGGTTCGATCGGGCCGGCCAGCACAAGATGGGCATCGGGGCAATCATGCCGCAAGCGACCCCATGCCTCCGCGAGCTCGTGGATACCCTTGTCGCGCACAATGCGGCCGACGAAGCCGATCACGAGGGCATCATCGGGAATGCCTAGCTTGTGGCGAACGGTAGGTCGCGTTCCGGGATCGAACCGATCCGGGTTGAAGGCTCCGTCCGCATCGACCCCATTGATCGTACCCCCAGCGAGAACTACGATCTTGCCCGGCTCGCAAAGCGTGTCGGCGATTGCCACATCCCGTATTGAGTCGCTGACACACAGCACGCGGGTCGCCAGGCTGCAGGAGAGTCGCTCGGTCGCCATCAGCAGGCGACGCCGCCACCCACGCGCCGTCATGTAGCGCAGGCCATGAAGGTGATAGATTCGCAACGGGACCCGGGTCAGCCAAGCCGCGAGCATGCCGAGCATGCCCCCCTTCGGCGTATGCGCATGAACGATGGTCGGGCGAATCCGATACAGCTCGCGGGAAAGGCGGATGAGGGACCCAACGTCGTGCAACGGAGCGATGCGCCGCGCCATGCCGACAGCGCGAGTCGGCACTCGTTCCTCGCGACCGAAGCTGTTCAGCTCCTCTCCCGGCGAAGAGATCACATGAACATCGAGCCCGCGCTGCCGCATGTACCCTGCCTGCCCACGCAGAAACCGCAACGTGATCGGGACGGTCGTGATGTGGACGAGGCGATTGACCGTCCTCTGAGGGTGAACGTCAGTCTCCATCAGTTAGCGCGCCGATCCTCACGGCTTGCTAGCTCGATGTCGAACCGTGCAAACACCGTTGATGCCACTTGGGCGCGAGCGCGATCGAATCGCTCAAGTTCCCGAGCTGTTGCCTCACGCGAACGATTCGAAATGACTCGCTCATCCAAACGGAGCGCGGATGCCAGCGTGTACACTCCCTGCTTGCCCCATGTAAGCGCGATGGCGGTCAGGGCCGCGCCTGGATCAGCCCGAACATGCTTGCGGAGTCTCGAACGCTCAAACCTCTGCGCTTCGGCCGACTTGGCGGCGGTCACCGAACCAAGCTCCGCATACACATACAAGACATCGGTCAGAACCAGATAGCGCTGGCTATGCAGGAGGTAGAGCAGAAAATCCTGATCTTCGCCCATCCGCATGGCCGGGTCGAATGACAATGTGCCCCGCGCGGACTTGCGATACATCGATGGCGCATGCGCCACCGGAGCGATCGCTCCTCGAAATGGGCCTTGCGGCAAGCCATCGCCAGTCAGACGGATGCCGACCAGATCGTTGGCGGGGTCGACGATGGCCATCCCTGCCGACACCAGCGCGAGAGCGGGCTCTTGGGACAGCACGCCGACCTGCCTCTCGATCCGCTCCGGGTACATCCAGTCGTCGGCGTCAAGCATGGCGATGTACTCGCCACGAGCATTGTCGAGCGCAACCTGGCGGGCATGGCCACGACCGCGGTTCTCCGGCAGTCGAATCAGGCGGATGCGCGAGTCGGCCGCCTGCTCGACGATCTCCTCGGGATGGTCGGTCGAGCCGTCGTCGACCAGCACCAGCTCCCAGTCCTCGTACGTCTGGGCGAGCAGCGAGGCGAGCGCCCAGGGCAGGCTCTCGCGCGCGTTGTAGCAGGGCATCATCACGGAAACGCGCGGCTGGTTCACAAGACCGGCACCTCTCGCTCAGTGGGCGTCACCTCGGGAGGCGACTCTCCCCGGAACACCCGCATCAGGTCATCACCGAGCCGCTGTTCCGTGAACCGGTCGAGTACTCGCTGGCGTGCGCCCGCCCCGAGACGACCTCGAAGGTCGCGGTCATCTGCAAGAAGCGCGATCGCATCGGCCAAGATCGCCCCGGCATCCGGCCGGTACGCCTGTCCGTCGGCGATATCAACGAGCACGCCAGTCTCACCATCGACGATCATTTCCGGGATGCCGCCGACACGCGAGCCGATGACCGGAGTTCCGCTGGCCATCGCCTCCATCACGGTGAAGGGGAAATTCTCCCAGCTCGATGGCACGACGCTCATGTCGGCGCTAGCGAGAATGGTGGCCAACTTGCTCCCCATCTGGAATCCGACCGGAAAGACGTTCGCCATGGACGCTGTTCGCTCGAGCGTCTCTCCCGACATGTTCCCGACAAGCACAATATGGACATCGTGGCGCCCCGACGTATTGAGCCTGTCCGCGGCATCGAGGAGTTGTGAAACTCCCTTCAAGGCGTAGTCTTTCCCAACATACAGGGCGCGAATGCCGTCAGTCGGCACGTTGACACCTTCCCACACCGCCACGTTACGATGCTGAGGCGAGAATCGGTCAGTGTCGATGGAATGCTGAATCGAGGCGATGGAATCAACGCCCGAAACTCGCCGGACATGATCGCGTCGAGCCATGGATGCTTCGAACCAGAGGTCGGACAGATAGCGAAGCTCGATCGGGCCCGGAGAGTCGTGGCGCTTGCCGATTGGAAGTGGCGTGACGTTGGGGCCCGCCACGAGCCTTCGACCCGGGTGAGCCGCCTGCGCGTACTGCAGCGCCTTCAGGCGGGAGGGGACGTAGATCACGTCACACCCGCGCGCGGCGCGGCGGATGCGCCAGAGATTGGCGGCGAGCTGCTTCGGATCGTGCGGTCGAAAGCCCTGGCAAATCGTGATGTTCGGCGCCGAAGCATACGGCTCGCTCGGGTCGATCATGCCGGTCAACAGCACAACCTCAAGGTCGTCCCGCGCGCCGAGCGCGTTGAGCGAGCCGACGACGTTGCGATGTGGCCCGCTGACGCCGAACGCATGATCCACAAGCATCGGGACGCGCACGAGAACTCCCCCTTCTCCACTCAGTCGGCCGCGGCGGGAAGCGGCCCGCCAACGGGAAGTGCTCGGGCGCCCCCACGAGCGGACCGAATCGGTAAGGACAGCGTCGACAGCGGCACGCTGCCGGTTTGCGCATAGACCGCGAACAGCGTGAACAGGATGATGCCGCCGTAAAAATACTCGCCGCCCATGCCGCCGACCAGCACGGCGATGATTGCCGCCTTGAGCGGGACATCGGCCCGGCCACCGACCGCGCGGCGCATCCGGGTCGCCTGTTTCCACATGCCAACCGGGATTGCCAGAACCAACAGGCCACCGACGATACCGGTCTCAAGGAACATCTGCAGCCAGAAGTTGTGGCTACCGCTGCTATAGATGCCGGACTCGCCGCCGCGATGAAACACTCCGGTTCCCAGCCACGGCGCATTGGCAAGCTTCGGCACCTGATCCCGCCAAATTTCGATGCGCGCACCGTCGTCCACGGTGCCGACCGTCCTCGTGCCTTGATAGCCGTATTGCTCGGTCGGCAAGAAGAGCGTGACGTCCACCTGGCGCCGGAACTCGGGTTGCGCCTGATAGAGCGCCCCGACGACGGCCACGGCCGCGATCACCATCGCGAGGACGCGCCAGTTGAATCGCAACCTGAGAGCCAGGTACAACGCGCCCACCAGGGCCGCCAGCCAGCCGCCGCGACCATCCGACACCGCCATGCCCGCGACGGTGATCACCAATCCGATCGGCGCGACAAACCGCCAGAGTCGCGAGCCATCGCCGACCAGCCATTTTCCGCCAAGATAGGCGACCAGAATCGCCGCCATCACGCTGATGCCGTTGTTGGCACTGTATCCGGTCGCTTGTTCGACCTGCGTCTGCACGACGGCGACAGCGAAGCGCTCCTCGGCCGGGCCGAGGCGTGTCGACCACAGCGACACGCCGGTGATGACCGCAGCGGCGAGCAGAGACCAATCGAACGCCCGGCGGGTGCTCTCCCGCGTGAGCGCCCGCGCGGTGAGGATGCCGGCGAGCCCGTAGAGGCCCAACTTGGCAATCTTGAGCAACCCGAACTCGGTCACCTGGTCGGCCGGCACGCCATAGCGCAGCGAGATGGTGAGCGTCGACAGCAGCGCCCAGGCAATGAAGATGCCCATCCAGGGTGTCAGCCGACCGATATTGAGCCTGTCGCCCCAGTTGATCGCGAAAACCAGCAGCACGAGATAGGGACCGATGAGGAAGTCGGCGAACTCGAGCGTGCCGAACCCGGTCGCCTGGCTAAAGCCGAGGTTGGGCAGGAACAGCAGTGGAAAGTAGACGAGCCAGAGATATCTCATGCCGACCGGTCCGGTTCGAAGCGTGTGCACTTTGGCGGTCGCCCGCCGGCGCGCCATCCCTGGATCATGCCGCGCACGCCGGCGATGGCGACTCGGGGATCCCGCGCATGAAGGGTGTATGCCGCCATCAGTTTACCCGACCAGGCGAGACCGGTCGGCCACTGGTACCACCGACTGTGCCGGCGGATGACAATGCCGCGGTTGTGCGCGAGGGCAAACACGTACTTCTGAAAATCCGGCTGACGAGTGCCGCCCCCGCTCGCCGCGAGATGGGTCAGCCGGATCCCACCGTCGAACAGAATATCGCTCCCCGTCTCACCCGCCCGAAGCATCAGCTCGGTTTCTTCGTGGAGCGCCGCCCCGACGTTGAGCCACTCATCGAAGCCACCTGCAGCCCGCAAAATCTCGCGCCGGGCAGCGAAGTTGCAGCCTCGAACGTGGTCGACAGAAAAAACACCCGTCGACTGGAAATCGCCCTCGGGGAAGCCGAGCCAGCGATTGAAGCGGCCGGTCCGTCCAGCTCTTTCGGCAGGGGTCTCATCAATCCCTCCGCCGACAATCCCGGCCCACTCGGTCAATGCCACGGCGTACCGCCGCACCAGCTCCGGACCGCAGCGAATGTCGTCGTCGACGTAGACGATGAGGTCGTGACGCGCCGTTTGCCAGCCGAAGTTGCGCGCGATCGGCAGGCCGCGGAAGGTCACGCGATGGTGCGAGATGATATCGGGATGCGCCTCGATGAGGCTTTCGAGCTCCGGCGAGACGGTGTCGGACTGGTCGACGATCAGGATCTCGAGCGGCCGGTGATCCTGTGCCAGCAAATCCCGCACGGTGTCGATCAGGTAGGCACCACGGTTGAGCGTCGGCACCACGACGGTGGCGCCCGGCGAGCTATCAGCCATCACTCCTCTCCCCAATCGCGGCGGTAAACGCGGCAAGGTAATGATCCCACGTCGCCTCGCGCTCGACCCGTACCCGGGCGCGCTGTCCCTGTTCGGCAAGAGCGTCCGGATCGTCGACGAGCTCGCCCAGCAGCCTGGCGAGCGCCGCGACGTCGTCCTGCGCGATCAGCCAGCCGCCCTCGCCCTCGTGGATGGCATCAGGGATGCCGCCGGTACGGGTGCCGACCGCCGCCGTGCCGCAGGCCTGCGCCTCGAGAAACACCATGCCGAACCCCTCGACCGAGCGCTCGCTGAGCAGCTCGCGGGTGCAGAGCGCGAAGAGGTCCATGGCACGGTAGAGATCGGGAAGGTCGGCCTCGGGCACAAACCCGAGCCAGCGCACATTTTCCTCAATGCCGAGCTCGCAAGCCAGCCGCTTCAGGTCGTCCAGCGCGCCGCCCTTGCCGCCAACGAGATACACCAGACGTTCGCGCTGGTCGGAAGGTAGCGCCGCGATCGCCCGCAGCACGACATCGATGCCCTTGAACGCATGGATGCGGGTGACGGTGCCGATGACCATCGTGTCGGAGTCGACGCCTAGGCTAGCGCGGGCGGCAGATCGATCTCCCGGGGCGAAGCGCTCGTGATCGACGGCGAGAGGGATGGCCCAGACGTTGGCGGTCGGCGCACTGGCGCTCACCATTTCCGCGGTGTAGTGACTGTTGGCGACGACGAGCCGGGCGCGTTCGAGAGTCCAACGTTGCATCCAGCGCCACAGCGGACGTCGCCAGCTCTGTCCGGGCGAGGCGAGCTCGGCGCCGTGCGCGAGGACGACGAGGTCACGCTTGCCGGCCAGGAGCGCTATCAGCCCCTCCGGATACCAGGTACCGACGATGACGGTTGATAACCGGCGATCGCGAACCAGATGCCACCAGGCGGCGAGCTCGCGAAGAGGCCGGCGTCCGGTGACCCGATGCTCGACGACACCTGCGGGAACGATGCTGTCACCCTCCCGCAGCTGGCTGAATACCGAGACTGGACCGCGCTGTGCGAAGCCGTTAACGATTTCCGCGCACAATCGCGCAATCCCGCCGTCGTTGGGAGGGTAATCGTAGGAGAAGAGCATTTGTGCGTCGTCGTTGCGCGGCACCGGTCAATCCTCGCCAGCGATCGGAGGCGCCGCCGCCAGCTCAACCATCTCGTTCACACCGTGCATTTGCCCACGACCAAGTGTATCGCAAAGCCGACCAATTGGACGCCAACCTCTGGCCCGATTACAGTTCATACGGGCACTCCCGAAAAGTGGCAGGAGAGCGGATGGATACCCAGAATCAAGCCGACAGAACTGAAGGGCCGGCGCCTGTCGTTTCCGTCGTCGTGACGGCTTACAACCGCGGCCATCTGCTTCCGCGCGCATTCGATAGCCTCGCCGGCCAGACACTCCGGGATTATGAAGTCGTCGTCGTCGATGACGCTTCCACTGATGACACGGCAGCCGTCGTTCACGAACGTGCTGACCCACGAATCTGCTACATCCGGCACGAACGCAATCGCGGCGCGGTCCATGCCTACAATACGGGCATTCTCGCGGCTCGGGGTGAGTTCATCGCCTGCCTGGACAGCGATGACACCGTTAGGCCCCGCTGGCTTGAGCGCCAGGTGGAACGATTTCATCGTGATCCGGCGATCGGGATGGTGTGGAGTTGGATCCGCATTCACGGCAGCGATGGATCCTCGGCGATCATGTACCGGGACCCGTTTGGCTCTCGCTCTCGCACGCCACTCCCTGTCATGCTCAACTGGACACCTGGTATTGGATCCTCAATGTTCCGTCGCGCGGTCTTCGACGATATCGGCGTGCTCGATCCCTCTGTCGGACACATGCTTGATGTCGACATCACTACGAGGTTTGCCCTCAGCGAGAGCTACAC
>JAEVYR010000619.1 GCA_023392645.1 Chloroflexota bacterium
GGCGAGTGGGCGGTGACGATCTCGATCACCGGCGGCGGGGTTGGTGACATTGTCGGGACTTCCGAATATCCCGAGGAGTCTTGTGGCGGCAACCTGATCCTGCAGGAGGTCACCGCTGACGCGATCGTTCTGCTCGAACAGCTCACCTACGGTCAGGAGACGTGCGCCGACAACGGCACGATCACCCTGTCCGTCACCGGTGAGGGAATCTGCCAGTTCGCATGGAGCGGGATCGGTCCCTACGGCACGCCGTCGTCGGCCGGCGGCACGCTTTCCCGCCCCGAGAGCGCCACAGCATCGTCTGCTCCGGCCAGTTCCGGATCGGCGTCGCCGTCAGGTGACCAGGGCTACGGCCCTGCAGTCGACACCACCCAGCTGGACCCGTACTACATCCAGACATTTTCGGGAACGGGCAACCAGACGGAACCGGACAACACGTGGCCGATCACGGTCACGTTCACCGGTGGCCGTCCGGGAGAGGTGATTGGCACCGTGGAGTACCCGACGCTCGGCTGCGGTGGCGAGCTCATCCTCGTTTCTATCAACCCGAACGATGAGTGGCACGGCTTCAAGGTGACCGAGCGCATCACCTACGGGCTCGACAACTGCATCGATGGCGGGACATTCTGGTTCTCTTCGGCGGAGAGCGGCATCGGCATCACCTTCAGCTGGACGAGCCCGGTGAGCGCGACGAAAGCCTCGGGTCACCTCCCGGAGGTCGAGCCGGGCGCTACGTCGGCCCCCGCGGAACAGGTCACCGAGTCGGGCGGCGCGGAGCCGGTGGAGACGGACGCATCGAGTGGTGGGCCGCCGTCGATCTACGACGATCCCGAGGCCGAGCCGGTGTCGATCGAGGCCGAGGGCGGCTGACGTCGAGCCCGCCAGCGGCGGATGTCGGCGGCGTGGATCGGGTAATGCCCGTAGGTGTCGAGGCGGAGGCGATGGGTGACCTTCGAGTTGCCCTTCAACCGCTCCGGCGGGACGCTTCGCAGGTAGTCGAGCAGGCGTTGGTGAGTGGCGTCCGCCTCGGCGCGGACCTCGTCGAGCGAGAGGCCGGCCTTCTCTTTGGTTTTCAGCGCGTTGAAGGCGTCGATGCCGCCCCAGGTGGCCGAGTAGCGCGGTGGGGTGCCGCCGGCGAGGACGGTCGGCAGGTGGGCGATCGCCTCCTCGTCCCACCAGGTGACGTGGGCGATGAGGTCGCGGATCGACCAGTCGCCAGTGACACCGGGGATGAGGAGGTCGTCGTCGGGGAGCCCGGCGTAGGCTTTGTGGAAGTCGGCCCATGCCACCTCGACCCTGGCGATCATCGCGGCGAGGCGCTGCTCCTCGCGGCTGGCGGGGCGGTCGGCGGCGAGGTCGCCGATGCCGAGCTGGGTCACCATCCCCTCGCCTCCCTGAACGCGCGGATCGCTGCGGCGTGCTCGGGGTAGTGATTCCACGTGTCGCTGGCGAGGCGTTCGCGGAAGGCTTCCTCGTTCTCGGCGGTGATGCTTTCCGGCGCGAGCCCATGCACATAGTCGAGCAGTTGCCGGTGAGAGTCGTCCAACAGCTCGCGCACGTCACCGAGCGGCATGCCGCGAAGCTCCTCGGTCTTGCGGGCGTTGAAGGCGTCGATGCCCTCCCGCTCGTCGTCGGTTTGCTCGTCCCGGCCGGCCGCGATGCTGGGCAGGACGTCCAGGCACTCGCCGTCCCAGACGGCGACGTGAGCGAGCACGTCGCGCACCGACCAGTCGCCGCAAACGGCCGGTTCCTGCATTTGCTGGTCGGACAAGCCGGCATACGAGGCGTGGAAATCCTCCCACGCCGCGACGATGTCGTTCAGCCAGCCGGTGATATCGGCGCCGTTCTCGCGCATGTGGCCCTCCGATCGATGGTTCTCGTGCAGCATAGGAAGAGAACGTCGCAAGCGCTGGGCCGTGAGATGCCATTGACGGGCGGATGTCAGGGGAACCGAAACGCGCAGCGCCGGCCCTGTGCCGGTCTCATGGTTTGGCCAACCTTGTCCCGCCCAGGCAAACACCGAGATGCTTGATCTGCCACCATGTCGATCGCATCTCGGCGGGCTGACACTCGCTCAGACGAACGGCCGCCACAGGGGCGGCGCTACGGCGGGGTTTGAGGTGGCGGGTCGGTGGTTACGGCCTGATCCACGAGCGCCTCAACGGCCCGGGTGACGGCGTCGGCGTCGATGCCGGTCGCGATGCCACGCCTTTCCAGGTGCCGCACCAGCGCCTCGGTACCGAGGTTGCCGGGCGCGCCGGGCGCGTAGGGGCAGCCGCCCATGCCGCCGGCGGCGCTGTCGAAGATCGTCACGCCATGCGCCAGGGCGGCGTCGACGTTGTCGAGCGCGCGGCCGCCGGTGTCGTGGAGGTGGAGCGCCAGCCTGTCCAGCGGGATCGGTCCGATGGCGAGATCGAGGAGGCGGTCGACTTCGGCCGGCACGGCGTGGCCGATGGTGTCGGCGATGGAGATTTCGTCGCAGCCGAGATCGAGCAGCTGTTCGGCGACGGCGACAGCGTCGTTTGGGTCGGTGACGCCGGCGTAGGGGCAGTGGAAGGCGACGGAGACGTAGCCGCGCACCCAGACGCCGTCGGTCTTCGCTCGCGCGACGACTGGCGCGAAGCGGGCGAACGACTCATCGATCGAGGCGCGGATGTTCGCCTGCGAGAACGCCTCGGTCGCCGAGGCGAACAGCGCGATCGCGTCGACGCCGACCTCGCGGGCGCGATCGTACCCCTTCTCGTTGGGGACGAGGTTGAGATAGCGGACGCCTGGCTTGCGGTCGAGGCGTTGCATCACCTCGTCGGAGCTGGCCATCTGCGGCACGGCCTTCGGGCTGACGAAGGCGCCGGTCTCGATCACGGTCGCGCCGGCGGCGGTGAGCGCCTCGATGAAGGCAACACGGGCGTCGACGGGGAACAGGCGGGGATCGTTCTGGAGACCGTCGCGGGGGCCGACCTCGATGATGGTGACGCGGTCGGGGGTCGTGTTGGACATCACTCAAGGCTCCTCTGACTAACGCAATCGTGGCGAACCGTCACTGACGCGAGCCACCTCAACGTCACCCCGAGCTTGGCGAGGATGCCCCACCCCTAACC
>JAEVYR010000167.1 GCA_023392645.1 Chloroflexota bacterium
CGTGTGACACTCATCCTCGCACATGCTGTGGCACACTGGCACTATCGCGGGGCGATTGGCGCGGCTGGCAAGGCGAAAAGGGGGCAGGCGTGCGCTCGCAGTGGCTCGGGTTCCGGCGCGTCGACACGACCTATTACACGCTGTTCCGGCGCGCGGGTGAGCAGGTGATCGCCGCCGCCGACGCGCTCCACGCGCTCTTCGGCGGCACGATCGACGAGGACGCCTTCGTGCCGCTCGACGATGCCGAGCACCGCGCCGATTCCAATACCCACGACCTGCTCAACCGTCTGGAGCGCGGCCACCGGCCGCCCTTCCCGGCGAGCGTCACCCGGCGGCTCGCCGAGGAGATCGATGAGATTGTCGACCAGGCCGAGAGCGCCGGCGAGCTGGCGCTGCTTGCCGGCGCCACCGAAGCGACCCCCATCGCGAGGGAGATGACCGAGCTGTTGACGCGCGCCGCCCGCGAGGTCGCATCGCTGCTCGGCTATCTGGAGACGCCCGATGGGCACCGGCCGTATGTGGTCCGAATCCACGAGTTGGAGAACGAGGGCGATATCCTTTGGATGCGGGCCATGCGCGAGCTGTTCCGCGACGAAACCGACCCCCGCGCGTTGCTGCGGTGGCACGAGATTTACGCCGCGCTCGAGGCGGCGATCGATCGATGCGAATCCAGCGCCCGGCTGATCGAGCGCGCCATCACCCGCCAGGTCGACTGACGGCCAGCGACGAGACCGAGAGGGAGCACACCATGGCCACCGTTTCCGACAACCTGCCCGAAACCGAGCTGAGCTGCGATACGCACCGGCATTCCGATTCCTACGCCGAGGACAAGGTGCGCATCCTCAACCGGCTCAAGCGCATCGAGGGCCAGGTGCGGGGCATCGCCCGCATGGTCGACGAGGACAAGTACTGCATCGACGTGCTGACGCAGATCTCGGCGTCGACATCGTCGTTGCGCGCGGTCGGCCTGCTCGTGCTGCAGGACCACATTCGCGGTTGCGTCGTCGATGGCGATCCCGACAACCGCGAGGAGACGCTGGAAGAGCTCAATCGGGCCATCGAGCGGTTCGTGCGCAGCGTGGGTGGCTGACACGCGAGCCGAGTTCGGGTATGCTGCGCGAAATTCCCCTCGCGCCGGGTGGCGCGCCAGTCTTGACATATGCTACAACCAACTCGGGAGCACAGACTCTGAAATCGGTGGCATCCCAGTTGCGTTGTACCCGTCATCGGGTCCTGTTGTAACGCGTGATCGAATATCGGGAGAGCGACCGCCGTCAAGCGCTCACCGGCACCACATCATTCGATCTCGCCAGCGGCCTCAGTGCCACCCCGACGGCGATAGGGAGAGGGTAAGACCGTCCATGATCGCGCAACGATACTTGCAACCCGTGGCGGTGCATCGCTCGCATGTGGAGCGATTGCTGCTGACGGATGATACTGATCTCTGGTTCCTGTGGATGGGCGAGCACGACGTCGATCCGGTCGAGATCCCGCGGGAGCTTGCCTTCTACCTGCTCGACCGCGAGGAAATGCAGATGCTGGAGTGTCACCAGCGGATGTGGTTTGTCGTCGCTGATCTCCCCGTTCGCGAACGGGTGACGCCCGACATCGCCGAGCGCGGTTTTCTCCGCTAGCTACCCTCTCGCCAGCAGCAGCCCGCCCCGGGCCGGCCTCTGCCGTCCGGGGTGTTCCTCGTGCCCGATCGGGTGAGCGCGCTCGCAGCCGCCGGCGTCCCTTAACCGTGCTCGGGTGAAACGCAGCCCGTAGCACCGCGCGGTGTGGCTCCGAATCGACCGAATTCGGCATGACAGGGTTGAGTGGGGTATACGGTGTCGGCGGAGTGGCGGGACATCCGTCACGCTACGGCTGCGCCTCGGAAAGGGAGTCCACGCTGGCATCCCGCCACGCGCCGATCTGCCGGAACCGGTCCGATCGCGCCGCCAGCATCGCCCCGATCCCCGCGTCCGTCGACAGGTCGTAGCTGCCCAGCACCGCGTCGAGCGCCTGCGCGATGTGCTCGCCAGCGGCGGCGATCACCTCGTGTGGCGCCTCGTGAGCCGGCGTCGGCTCCGGCACGATGTCGTCGATGATGCCGAAACGGAGGCAGTCGGCGGCCGTGATGCGCATCGTCTCGGCCGCTTCGGGCGCCTTCGCCACGTCGCGCCACAGGATCGTCGCGCAGGCCTCCGGCGAGGCCACCGCGTAGATCGCGTTCTCCAGCATCAGCAGCCGGTCGCCGACGCCGATCGCCAGCGCTCCGCCCGAGCCGCCCTCGGCGATCACCGTGCAGATGATCGGCACGCGGCAATCGAACATCACCATCAGGCTGTCGGCGATCGCCGTTCCCTGGCCGCGCTCCTCCGAGCTGATGCCCGGATCGGCGCCCGGCGTGTCGATGAACGTGATGATCGGCATTCCGAACTTCTCGGCGTGCCGCATCAGCCGCTGCGCCTTGCGGTAGCCCTCCGGGCGCGGCATGCCGAAGTTGCGGCTGATGTTCTCGCGCGTGTTGGTGCCGCCCTGGTGGCCGATCACCATCACCGTGCGGCCCCGGAAGCTCGCGACCCCACCGATCAGCGCGCGGTCGTCGCCGAAGAGGCGGTCGCCATGGTATTCGACGAAATCGGTGAACAGGTCGGCGAGATAGTCCTGCGTGGTGGGACGATCCGTCTCGCGGGCCAACTTGACGCGGTCCCACGCGGTGGGCGTGCCGGTCGTCTCCGTGGTTTCGGCGGCATCCGTCATCGCGCGGTCCCTTTCCTGATCACTGGTTGGCGGCGGTCGGGGCGGTGGCCCCGCGGTAGAGGTCGATCATCGTGCCGATCTGCTGCCGGAGCTGCGTTCGCTCGACGATGAAGTCGATCATGCCGAGCTCCAGCAGGAACTCGGCCGTCTGGAAGCCCTCGGGCAGCTTCTGCTTGGTGATCTGCTCGATCACCCGCTGGCCGGCGAACCCGATCAGCGCGCCCGGCTCGGCCATGACCACATCGGCGACCGTCGCGTAGCTGGCGGTGACGCCGCCGTAGCAGGGGTCGACCAGCAGCGAGAAGTGCGGCAGCTTCGCCTCACCGAGGCGGTGGAACGCCGAGACCGTCTTCGCCATCTGCATCAGCGAGAGGATGCCCTCGTGCATGCGCGCGCCGCCGGAGGCATTGATCGTCAGCACCGGCCATCCGTGCTCGGCCGCCCGCTCGACGGCGCGGGTGAGCTTCTCGCCCCAAACCGATCCCATGCTGGCGCCGAGGAAATCGAAATCGGCCACCACCAGCGCCAGCGGCCGCCCCTCGATCCGGCACAGACCGGTGATGAGCGCCTCGACCTCGCCGGTCTTGCGTTGCGTCTTCGCGACCTTCTCGGGGTACGGCCCCTGACCGTCGACGAATTCGAGCGGGTCCTCGGGCTGCAGGGTGGCATCCCACTCCTCGAAGCCGCCGGGGTCGGCGAGCAGGCGGATGCGTCGGCGCGCGCTGAGGCGGAAGTGGTGGTTGCACTTCGGGCAGACCTGCGCGTTGCGCTCGAGCTCCTTGGAGTAGATCAGCTCGCCGCATTTCGGGCACTTGACCCAGAGATCCTCGGGGATCATCTGGTCGCCGCGATCGTCTTCGTCGCGGGGTTGGAATTTGCCCTGGCGTTGGAAGAAGTTCCGCATTCCGGCTGGTCCTCGTACGTGGTGGGGTGGGCGTGACGCCGGGAGCCGGATGGTCGGGGTGCGTGGACACAATGAATCCGGCCGATGGTGCAGCTCTGTCTCAGGATACGGTACCGCATCCGGGCCGGGCAAGACGACTGCCCTCGTGCCCCGGACCGAGACGCGGAGTTCGGTAGTCGCCGGCGCGTCCGGAACCCCATCATCTTCGGAACTGATTTGCGTCTTATTTATATATATTCGCGTATGTCGATAATCATATGTATATCGTACGCCGAATTGTCGACGAAGTTGACCTGTCGTGATTACAATCCACCTGTGGACTCTGAGGTCAGACATCACCTCTTCTGACCCATCGCAGACTGACATTTCCTGCGGTCCCGGTGTGTTCCTGGCGTGAGGGAGCACCGGCAGAGCACCCATCTGGTCGCTGGGGTGATCAGCACGGGACATGGGGGTCGACCGGGGCACGGCGACCTGACAGAAAGGTTCAGGGGGGCACGATGCGACGAGGAATAATTGCGTTGGCCGCCATGCTGCTCATGATGGGCGGCATGGTCAGCGCCGCGGCTGCGCAACCGGGCAACAACGGCACTGTCAAAATCCAGGATGAGAATGGCAGCGACCTTCCGGATAACAATCCGCATGTCGGCTGTATGTTCAAGGTCTCGTTCACCGGGTTCGACCCCGGTCAGGAGGTCAGCTTCACCATCACCGGACAGCAGCCGTCCGGTGATGCGCAGGTGTACGCTGACAGCGGCGCGCTCGATGACAGCGGCGCGCGCGTGTTCGATGTCGACCTGACGGGCCAGCTTGGCGAATTGACGCCGCAGCCGAATCAGGGTTACCACGTCTCGCTGTGGGATTCGCCGACGCAGAAGTCGAAGACCTTCTGGGTCGATTGTGGTCCGGTGGAAACCGAGACGCCGACCGAAACGGCCACGGCCACGGAAACGCCGACGGAGACCGCGACGGCCACCGAGACGCCATCGGAGACCGCGACGGTCACCGAGACGCCATCGGAGACCGCGACGGTCACCGAGAC
>JAEVYR010000088.1 GCA_023392645.1 Chloroflexota bacterium
CCGATCTGGAAGGACATGGGCTACGCCGCGATCATCTACCTCGCTTCGATCACTGCGATCAACCCGACGCTCTACGAGGCCGCGCTCATCGACGGCGCCAGCCGCTTCCAGCAGGCGTACCAAATCACCCTGCCCATGCTGGCGCCGACGATGAAGGTCGTCTTCATGCTGAACATCCTCGGCCTGCTGCGCATCTTCGACCAGATCTACGTGATGCGAAACCCGGTGGTGCAGCGCAAGGTCGACGTGCTGATGACCTTCGTCTATGACATGGGCATCCAGAAGTACGAGGTCGGCTACGCCAGCGCGGTGTCGGTCCTGGTGCTGGTCGCCACCCTCGGGCTCACGGCCGTCGTCTGGTACGTCACCGGCTTCGGACGGGAGGAGTAGGATGAGCGACATCGACCTCACCGCCAGCCGGTCCCGCGGCACAACCTCGCCTCTCGACGGCGGCGGCACCGGCGAGCGCGCGTTCGGCTGGCTCAACGTGCTCTTCCTCTGCTTTCTCGTGGTGATCATGATCGTGCCGTTCGTCAACGTGCTCGCGGTCGCCTTCTCCGAACGGCTTTCCTCGATGGACCCCGGCGTCAAGCTCTGGCCGTCGGAATGGAGCGTCGACGGCTTCAAAACCGTCTGGGTCAACATCGGCCTGCAACGCGCGTTCATCAACAGCGTCATCGTGACGTCGATCGGCACGGCGTTGCACGTGCTGCTGGCGGCGTTCGCCGGCTACGTCCTGATCCAGCGCGAGCTGCCCGGCAAGCGGCTCATGATCGGCCTTATCCTGGCGACGATGGCGATCCCGGGCGAGCTGATCATGATTCCGCTGTACATCGTCAACAAGCAGCTCGGGTTGTTGAACACGCTCGCCGCGCTGGTGTTCTCCGGTCTCGTGTCGGGGTTCAGCATCCTGCTGATGCGGAACTTCTTCGCCGGCGTCCCATACGACCTCTCCGAATCGGCTCGCATGGATGGCGCGGGCGACTTTCACATTTTCCGGACCATCTACCTGCCGTTGTCGCAGGCCGGCCTGGCCACGATCGCGCTGTTCGAGCTGGTCGGGCGCTGGAACCAGTTCCTGCCGGTGATCCTCTATATCAATGACAGCAGCAAGTACACGCTTCAGGTCGCGCTGCAGGCGCTGGTGACCGAGAACCTGAGCACCTCCGGCACGGCGATGGTGACGCCGAACGTGCGCATGGCCGGCATCGTGATCGCGATCCTGCCGCTGGTGATCATCTACCCGTTCATGCAGCGCTACTTCGTGCACGGCATCACCCTCGGCTCCGTGAAGGAGTGAGCGTATGCGAAGCGATGCAATACGTGTCATTTCGACCGGAGCACCCGCCGGGTGCGGAACGGAGAAATCCCTTGCGCACGAACCTCGAACCTCCGTCTGGGAGTGACTTCCCGACTGCGCCCGCACCGCGGACTGCGCTCGAAACGACACGTTGATTGTGACCACGGCTCCGACGAGGCATCCATGACCGACCCCACCCTTCCCGACCGCTCGCCCGACATCGTCCTCGATGGCGTCTTCGTCGAAGAGCAGGAATGCTCGATGACGCACATCCCGTTCGATGTGCCCGACGGCGTCAGCCAGCTCCTGATTGACATCACCTACAACGACCGGATCGGCTCGTCGCCACTCGAACGCGGCGGCAACACCCTCGACATCGGTCTCTTCGACGAGCAGGGCACCGACAGCGGCGGACCCGGGTTTCGCGGGTGGAGCGGCAGCGAAAAGACCCGGCTGGTGATCGGCGCCGACTGGGCCACGCCGCCCTACCGCGCCGGCCGACCGTGCGGCGGCACCTGGCACCTGCTGCTCGGGCCGTACAAGATCGGACCAAACGGCCTCCACTGGGAAGCCCGCGTCTGGCTCGATCCCGGTATCGCGGTGCCCGAGCCGCAGCCGATGCCCGCACTTTCCGGGCTATACCGGCCACGCATCGCGGCCGCCGCCGAGCCGGGGTGGTACCGAGGCGATCTGCACATGCACACCATCTACTCCGACGGCGACGGCACCCCGGCCGAGGTCGCCGTCGCCGCATTCGAGGCAGGACTCGATTTCTTCGGCATCACCGACCACAACCGCGCCCAGTCGCCCATCAGGCTGGTGCCACAGGGTGGCGGCTGGCCGGTGCTGGTGCCGGGCGTCGAGGTGACGACCTACGCCGGGCACTTCAACGTCTGGGGAACCGACTGCTGGTACGACTTCCGCGAGCCGACCGCGGCGGGTTTGCAGGCCGCCGTCGATGCCGCGCTGGCCGATGGCGGGACCGTGTCGATGAACCATCCGAAACCGTTCGGTCCAGCGTGGGAATATCCTGACGTGACCGGTTTTCACACGATCGAGGCCTGGAATGGCTGGTGGGCGGTGTTCAACGCCCAGTCGCTCGCCTGGTGGCAGGGCCAGCTCGACACCGCAGGGCTGCCGATGATCGGCGGCAGCGACATGCACCAGCACCGCTCCTGGGGCGCGCCCGAGCGGCCGCTCGAACCGGCCCGGATCGGGTTTCCGACAACCTGGGTGAGGGTCGACGGCGATCTCACCGCCGACGCGATCCTCGCCGCCGTGCGCGCGGGCCGGACCTTCGTGAGCGAGTCGCCGTCTGGACCGCAGATCTTCGACCACAGCGACGCCGGCACCGTTCGGCTCCATGTCGCGCACGCGGCGGGGATGGCGCTGCTGTTGGTCGGGCCGCGCGGCGTCGTTGCCGCCGAGCCCATCTACACGGACGACGTGGAGATCGAGCTCGCGATCGACGACATCACGCGTCAGCTCGACGGGGCGAGTTGGCTGCGACCCGAAATCCACGCCGTCGGCGGTGCCGTCAAAGCCCTCGGTCAGGCCATCCCGCTGTGATCCAGTTCTGATCGGTCCGCCCGACCGTCAACGCGAGCGTCGTTCGAGCGAAGCCCAGATCACGGGTGGGAAATCGATACGTCTCTCCCGTGC
>JAEVYR010000104.1 GCA_023392645.1 Chloroflexota bacterium
TGCAGGAAGGCACCATCATGACCACCACGTCCTGGCGCGACGAGATCGTCACCACGCTCGACACCGGCAACGCCTTCTCGCCGTGGCGCGAGATCCTCGCCGACTTCCCCGAGGAGCACATCAACACTCGCCCGCCCAACGTGCCCTACACCTTCTGGCATCTGCTGGAGCACATCCGTTTCTGCCAGTGGGAGATCCTGGAGAAGCTGCAAACCGGCACGCAGGTCGAGGCGACCTGGCCGGACGACTTCTGGCCGCCGCGCGACAGGGAGGTCGACGCCGCCCAGTGGCAGGAGACGATCGAGCAGTTCGAGACCGACCTGGAGGCGCTGAAGGCGCTGGTCCGCGACGAGGATCGCGACCTGCTGGCGCCGGCGATCCCCGGCGCGGATTACACGGCGCTGGCGTCGGTCATGTCCGTCGCCGAGCACAACGCCTACCACTTCGGCGAGCTGGCGATCCTGCGGCAGGTCTGCGACGCGTGGGGCCCGGGACACGAGGACTGATGTCACCGCTGGCAGTCGCGGCCCTGTAGAATGGGGATACGGGACCGATCGCGAGCGCGGTGCGAGCGCCGGTGAACGTCCCTGAAGGAGCGACATCATGCCCGCCATGCCGAAGCCTGAGCCACCACAGCGCCGAAAGTCCAGCTACGAGCTCGTGCAGGAACAGCTCGCCAACCTCACCGAGGAGCGCATCGCTGCGAACATCCTCAAGATCAAGCGCACGATCGGGCTCTACGAGCGCATTTACGGCATGTCGTCCGAAGAGATGCGCCGTCAACTGGCTGCGGGCGAGATCGAGGAAACCTACGAAATCTGCTGCTGGTCGCAGGAAGTCAGTCTTCTCGAAGACGTTCTCAAAGACCAGCGATGACACCGTTGAGTAACCTAGAAGAATGGCAGGATTTGAATCGCTGCCTGTCCATGTACGATAGGTGGATCGACCATGCGTGCTCGTATTTCGTCATTGAACCCAACATCCTGATTCCGGACACGATAACTCCCTCGTGGGTCAGACTCAAGGGAACACTGTCGTGCCAGGGCGACCTCGACCTGCATGTCGACATCGTCCTCGAACGTGACGCACAGGATCGGGTGCGAGGGCGACTCTATCGATATTACGCCCAATTCGATCATGTCCGATTCGCGAGGCTGCCGCTGCGGCAAATCTTCTGATACGACAACGACCACGCCTACGAGCGCGAAGGACATCCTGATGCGTTCCACAAGCACGTCTTCAGCGACCGTACCTGGCGCGAGATCGAGGTCGTCCACATCGGCCGCGAACACTTCCCGACCCTCGCCGAGGTGATCGACGAGCTCTACCAGTGGTGGCTGGAGCACCGCGACGACACGCTGGTCTACTTCTGACTCACCGCTTCCGCGCCTTCCAGATCTCCTCGCTCGGCCACCTGCGGGCCCATTCGTTCGTCACGCTCATGTGGGTGCGATCCGTCTCCGCGGGCGCCTGGATTTCGATGAGGTCCAGCACCTCGAAGCCGCTCTCCCGCAACAGCCGGATCATCTCGCCGTGCGGCAGGTGGAACTCGACCGATTCGTCGTCGGGCCACTCGAACCGGTGCATCCCGAACTGCGGCCGCTCCAGCCGCTCGCTCGCCATGACGTCCACCGTGGCATCGGTCGGCGTGCACATCATCGACAGCATGCTGTTTCCCAGGAACACCAGCTCCCCGCCCGGCCGCAGCACGCGCGCCGCTTCCGGGATCCACGCGTACGGGTCGCACCAGATCGCCGCGCCGTATTCGCTGATCGCGAGATCAAAGGATGCATCGTCGAACGGCAGCGCCTCGGCATTGCCGAGATGCAGCGGAAAGTCGATCCCGAACTCCTGCTGCAACGATCGGGCGGTCGCGAGCTGCTCCGGCGAGATGTCGATCCCGACCGGCTTCGCGCCGCGCCGGGCGAGCCAGGCCGAGAAGTATGCCGTGCCGCAGCCCAGCTCGACGACGTCCATCCCATCGACCGAAGCGGGCAGCGCGCCCAGCTCGTCGTGCGGCACCTGGTACTGCCCCCAGTGGGTAGTTTCGGACGCCCACAGCTTCGGCGCCCAACGGGCGAAATCCTTCGACCACTCGCCCCAGAAGCGCTGGTTTCGCCGCACGTGATCCGGCATCTCGCTCGCGTCCGCCATTGCAGCCATCACCTCCACCCATCGCCGACATGCCGCCGACCAATCGCCTTCTCAGTATCGCCCGGCTCGACACCGTCACGCACCGTCAGGCGTATACTGGCGCCACTCGATCCGCCCCGCGAAGGAGCTTTCCCATGATCCCGACGCTTCAATTCGGTCGCACCGGTCACGAGAGCACCCGCATCATCTTCGGCGCCGCCGCCCTCTCCGACGTAACCCAGGACGAGGCCGACCGCACCATCGCGCTCCTCGAAGCGCACGGCATCAACCACTTCGACACCGCCGCGAGCTACGGCGATGCCGAGCTGCGCCTCGGGCCGTGGCTGGAGCACAATCGCGAGAAGGTCTTCCTCGCTACCAAGACCGGCGAGCGCGAGGCGGGCCCGGCCTACGATCAGATCCGGCAATCGCTGGAGCGAATGCGCGTCGACCAGGTCGACCTGATCCAGCTCCACAACCTCGTCGACGAGGATGAGTGGGAGACGGCGCTCGGTCCCGGCGGCGCGCTGGAAGCGGCCGTCCGCGCCCGCGAGGAGGGGCTTGTCCGCTTCATTGGCGTCACCGGGCACGGCGTCACCGTCGCCCGGCAGCATCGCCGCTCGCTTGAGCGATTCGACTTCGACGCGGTGCTGCTGCCATACAACTACCCGATGATGCAGAACGCGCAATACGCCGCCGATTTCGAGGAGCTGGTCGCGCTCTGCCAGGAGCGGAACGTCGCGATCCAGACGATCAAGGCGATCACCAAAGCGCCGTGGGGCGACCAGCCACACACCGCCGCCACCTGGTACGAGCCGCTGCGCGAGCAGGGTCCGATCGACATGACCGTGGGCTGGGTGCTCGGTCGCGACGGCGTTTTCCTCAACACCGTCGGCGACATTCACGTGCTGCCGATGGTGCTCGACGCCGCCGAGCGCTTCGACGGCGCGCGCCCGACCGACGAGGCCATGCGCGAGCTCAGCCGCGAGTGGCAGATGGCGCCGCTCTTCACCTGATCGCCGTCCTCAATCTGTCGAACACGACCAC
>JAEVYR010000118.1 GCA_023392645.1 Chloroflexota bacterium
CGGCCACCCCTGTGGCCGCTGGAGAAGAGACGTTCGAAGCCGGTCTCCTGTTCTTCAACAGTGTCGAGGCCGGGGTGATCGACGCGCTCACCGGCCGCATCCTTCCCGGCACCGCCGACGATCCCGGCGCACATGAAGCCGGGGTCGTGACCTACATCGACCACGCGCTTCACGGCGCCGACGGTGGCTACAGCGTGAAAACCTATACCCACGGTCCGTATCTCATCGTGTCCGAGGAGCAGGCCTCACCCGAGGTGACGAGCCGCCCCACGCTCTACGAGGTCCAGGCTGTCAACACCGAGGACCTCGCCTCCCGGTACGGCTATCAATCCGTGATGCCGCCGCAGGAGATCTTTCGGCGCGGCGTCGAGTCGGCGCTCGCCTACGCCCAATCGACCTTCCAGAGCGACTTCGACAAGCTGAGCGACGATCAGCTCGACCAGCTGCTGACGGACATGGAAGCCGACAAGGCGGAGACGTTCGACGCTCCCTCCGGCGCGAACTTCTTCACGATCCTGCGCAACTACACCATCGAAGGGATGTTCAGCGACCCGATGTACGGCGGTAACCGCGACATGGTGGGCTGGAAGCTGATCGGCTATCCGGGACCCCGCGGCTACTACACCGCAGACGAGCTGACGGACCCGAGCTTCCATGTCGCCCCGACCAGCCTGGCCGAGATGCGCATGTCCCACAACCAGGAGTAGCCACCATGGCACAACAGGACAAGGTCGATGTCGTCACCGTCGGTGCCGGGTTCACCGGCGCGATTCTCGCGCAGAAACTGACCGCCAAGGGGCTCAAGGTCGTCTCCCTCGAGCAGGGCGAGAACCGGGAAACCGTGCCGGACTTCACCCAGCCGATGCAGCACGATGAGCTGCGCTATCAAACGCGGCGCGACATGATGGTCGATCTCAGCCAGGAGACGTGGACCTGGCGGCCCAGCCCGAAGGATCCCGCACTACCGATGCGCCAGTACGGATCGTTCAATCCCGGCAAGGGAGTCGGCGGCGCCAGCATCCACTGGACCGCCCAGAACTGGCGCTTTTACCCGACCGATTTCCAGTATCGATCGCACGTGATCGAGCGATACGGCGCGGACAAGCTGCCAGACGGCAACCGGATTCAGGATTGGCCGGTCACCTACGATGACCTGGAGCCCTACTACGATGCCTACGAGTACGACATCGGGGCCTCGGGCAAGGCCGGCAATCTCAAGGGCAAGCAAATCGAAGGCGGCAACATCTTCGAGGGCTCGCGAGAGCGGGAGTATCCGCTGCCGCCGTTCCCGATGTCGATCTCCGCCACCATGTTCGAGGACACGACCAAGGAGCTCGGGTACCACCCGTTCCCACAACCTGCGGGGATCACCTCACAGGGTTACACCGACCCATTCGGCAACCAGCGGGGCGCCTGCACGATGTGTGGCTTTTGCACGCGCTTCGGATGCGAGGTGAATGCCAAATCTAGCGCCATCACCACCTATATCCCCGTCGCAATGGCGACCGGGAACTACGAGATCCGCACCGGATGCTACGTCTACAACATCGATACCGACAAGGATGGCAAGGCGACCGGCGTTTCCTACATCGATCCGACCGGCCGAGAGCAGTTCCAGCCGGCCGACATCGTGATTGCCTCCGCCTACACCCTGATGAACATCAAGCTGTTGCTGATGTCGACGAGCGAGTCGCATCGCGACGGCGTCGGCAACGACTGGGGCATGGTCGGCAAGAACTACACCTACCAGCTGGGCGGTGGCGGGTCGAGCGGACTCGTCGAAGGCAAGCATCTCAATCGCTTCATGGCCAATGGCGTGGTGCAGGCGCTCATTCACGACTTCAACGCCGACAACTTCGACCACAGCGATCTCGATTTCATCGGCGGCGCGTCGATCGGCTGCGGCGGCGGCCAGCGCAATCCGATCAGCTCGGCCGGTGGCGTCCCGACCGAGAGTGGCAAGCGCTGGGGGCAGGACTGGAAGGACGCGCTCCGCAAGAACTGGGACAGCGTCCTCTCCGTCGGCACGCAGGGCGAGAGCCTGCCGTACGAGGACCAGTATCTCGACCTCGACCCGACCTACAAGGACCGTTTCGGCTTCCCGTTGCTGCGGCTGACGTTCGACTGGCACCAGAACGACTACAACATGATCCGATTCCTCTCCAAGAAGATTCGGGAGATCGTCGAGCACATGGATGGCGTGACGAACATCACCACGAGCGAGGAGCTGCATCCTTACAGCATCGCGCCCTACCAGAGCACGCACTGCACGGGTGGCGCAATCATGGGCACCGACCCGGGGAACTCGGTCGTCAACAAGTACTCGCAGGTGTGGGACACGCCAAACGTGTTCGTCACCGGCGCGTCGAACTTCCCCCAGAACGCGGGGATGAACCCGACGGGGACCGTCTGCGCGCTGGCATATCACACCGCAGACGGCATTATCAGCAAGTACCTGGATAGCCCGGGCGAGGTCATCTCCGACGCGTAGCCAGGCGCTGCCCGACTCACCGCCGGAATCGCAGGGTCTGGGCCGGTCAGGGCGCCTGGTGGGCCTGCCCCTCCCGGGGCAGGCC
>JAEVYR010000137.1 GCA_023392645.1 Chloroflexota bacterium
AACTTGATCGGCACGCCGGTGACCGACCGGATCGACAGCGCGGCACCACCGCGCGCGTCGCCGTCCATCTTCGTCAGCACGAGCCCGGTCACGTCGAGCTGCCGGTGGAACTCCTCGGCCACCCCGACGGCTTCCTGACCGGTCATGGCGTCGGCCACGAGCAGGATCTCGGTCGGATCGACCGCCTGCTTGATGTCGACGAGCTCCTGCATCAGCCGCTCATCGATTTGCAACCGGCCGGCCGTGTCGATGATCACCGGGTTGTAGCCACGATCCTGCGCGTAGCGGACTGCGTTCTTCGCGATGTCGATCGGGCTGGCCTTCGTGCCTTCCTCGTAGACGGGCATGTCGATCTGCCGTCCCAGCGCCTGGAGCTGGTTGATGGCGGCCGGGCGGTAGACGTCGGCGGCGACCATCAGCGGGTTGCGGCCCTGCTTGCGCAGGTGCAGCGCCAGCTTGCCGGTGTGGGTCGTCTTGCCGGCGCCGTTCAGGCCGACCATCATCAGGATTTGCGGCGGGCGGGCGGGTGCCTGCAGCGGCACCTGCTCGGCGCCGAGGATGTCGATCAGCTCCTCGTTGACGATGCCGATCACGGTCTGGGCCGGCGTCAGTGACTGGAGCACTTCCTGCCCGAGTGCGCGCTCCTTGACGTTCGCGACGAACGCCTTGACGACCTTGAAATTGACATCCGCTTCAAGCAGCGCGCGCCGAACGTCGCGCATCGCGTCATCGACATCCTTCTCGGTCAACCGGCCCTTCTTGCCGAGCTTGCCGAAGGTTTCGTTGAGGCGGTCTGACAGCGTTTCAAACATGGGCTAGAACCCCTCACCTTCGCCGAAGAAGAGCGAGTCGACGTACGTTTCCGGGTTGAATTCCGCCAGGTCGGTGGCCTTCTCACCGGTGCCGATGTAGGCGATCGGCGTACCGATCTCCTTGGCCACCGAGAAGGCGATGCCGCCCTTGGCGGTGCTGTCGAGCTTGGTGATCATCAGGTCGGTGATTTCCACCGCCTTGGTGAACTCGGCCGCCTGCACGAGCCCGTTCTGACCCGTGGTGGCGTCGATCACGAGCAGCGACTCCTGCGGCGCCTCGGGGACCTGCTTCTGGATGATCCTGCGCAGCTTCTGCAGCTCCGCCATCAGGTTGTGCTTGGTTTGCAGCCGACCGGCGGTGTCGATGATCAGCACGTCGACGCCGCGGGAGTTCGCCGACTGCACCGCGTCGAACACGACCGCGCCGGGATCGGCGCCCTGCTGGTGCGCGATCACGGGAACGTCGAGGCGCTCGCCCCAGACCTTGAGCTGGTCGATCGCGGCGGCGCGGAAGGTATCGCCGGCGGCGAGCATCACGGTGCGGCCGAAGTTCTTGTGGTATTGCGCGAGCTTGGCGATGCCGGTGGTCTTTCCCGTGCCGTTGACGCCCGTGACGAGGACCACGAACGGCACGCCGCGCTGCATGAGCTTGATCTGGCGGTTCTGGGTCGCCAGCTCGAGCAGCTTGATCATCTCCAGCCGGAGCACCTCACGCGCATCGGCCGGGTTGGCGATGTGGTCTTCCTTGATGCGCGCCTGGAGCTCCTGGACGAGCTGCTGGCTGACATCCCAGCCGACGTCGGCCTGGATCAACAGCATCTCGAGATCTTCGAACAGCTCATCGTCGAGCTCGGCGCGGTCGAAGAGCTTCGTGATCTCGCGAAAGACGCCGCGTCTGGTCTTTTCGAGACCCTGCTCGATCTTTGCGTCAGGCTCCTGACGTCGTTTGAACATGCGTTTGAGAATCACGGTATCACCTTGTCGATCGTGGACGCGGGACGGTGTTCGTGTGGTGGGAAATGGGGGTCCGGAGCGTCGGAAATTGGCGGATTTTCCGCCGCTCCAAGTATACACCGGCGTTCTCCGCCCCCTTGCGGGTCGCGACACGAGGGGGTTCTGCTGATACGATGCCCGTCAGGCCGGACGACAGCCGTGATGGGAGGCGATGGGACGATGAAACGACGGGAGCTGCTGCTCGCGGTCTACCTTCCGACCGCACTGCTCGCGTTCTCCCAGGGCGTCATAATCCTTTCGTTGCCGCTGCTCGCCACCGAGACCAGCGACGCCTACAGCTACGCCAGCCTGATCGTGTCGGCGGCGGCCTTCGGCACGCTGATCGCCGACGTGCCGACCGGCTCACTGATGATCCGGTTGGGGCTGAAGCGGACGATGGTGATCGGCACGGTGCTCGTCGCCATCTCGACGTTGCTGCTGGCCGTTCCCTTCGGCGCCGAGCCGCAGCTCTTGCTTCGCCTGGTGGCCGGCATCGGCACCGCGCTTTGGGGTCTTTCGCGTTACACCTATATCACCCAGCAAATCCCGCCGCATCTTCGCGGGCGGGCGATCGCCAGCTTCGGCGGCATCAACCGCGCCGGCACCTTCGCCGGTCCGCTGATCGCCGGATGGATCGTCACGCAGGCCGGGCTGCACGCCTCATTCGCCTTTGCCGGCGCGCTCGGCGTCATCGCCACGCTGGCGGCGCTCATATGGATTCCCGACGAGGCATCGGTCCAGACCTCCGGATCCGGCTCGGGCTCGCATTTGGGCGAGATCGCAGAGACATGGAAGGCGATCGCGGGTCGCCGTGCCGACGTCCTCTTCGGCGCGCTGGGGCAGGTGCTGGCGCAGGTCGTTCGGCAGGGGAGACAGTTCCTGATCCCGCTCTACGGCGTCGAAGTGCTGAGCCTGAGCGCGTTCGACGTGGGGGTGGTGATGACGACCTCGGCGGTGATCGATATGCTGCTGTTCGGGCCGGCCGGATTCCTGATGGACCGTTTCGGGCGCAAATTCGCGATCGTGCCGAGCTTCACGCTGATGGGGATCGGCATCGCGATGATCCCCTTTGCCGATGGGTTTGGCGGCCTGCTCCTCGCCGGCATCGTGATCGGTTTCGGGAACGGTCTCGGTTCCGGTACGATGATGACACTCGGCGCCGATTTCGCCCCGGCCGGCTTCACCGGCACGTTCCTCAGTCTCTGGCGCTTCATCGGGGACAGTGGCCAGATGCTGGGGCCGATCCTGGTTGGCGTGGTCGCGCAAATACTCGACCTGCGCGAAAGCGCGTGGGTGCTCGCCGGATGCGCGGCCTCGTGCGCGCTGATGATGCTGCTCCTCGTGCGGGAGACGCGGGTCGATCGAGCTTCGCACGCCGCCGAGTCGGCTGGTGGGGCGACGTAGCAAGCGGGAGGGAGACGAACCATGCCACTTGTCGCGGCGGCGATCGCGCCGCATGGCTTTCCGGTGATTCCCGAGCTCGGTGACGATGTCGAAGGCGGCGGGACAACGCCCGCGCAGATGCGGGCGATGGGCGAGCTGTTTCGCGCGCGGGGCGTCGAGGCGGTCGTCCTGATTGGACCGCACGGCATCCGCGTCGATGGCGCATTCTCCATTGTCGATGCCGCGCGCGCGGCCGGCACGATCCACTGGAAGGGACGCCATGTCGAGGCCAATGTGCCCTGCGACCGCGTACTGATCGATGCGATTGCCGCTCGCGGGAAAGACAACCTGCCGGTGGCGCGGGTTGGGTTTGCCGGCAATCGCGCTGACCAGGCGGTGGTGCCGCTCGACTGGGGGGCGATGGTGCCGCTCTGGTTCCTCGGGCACGACCAAAATGTGCCGGGCAGCGGTGATGTGCTTGCCGACCCGCCGGAACGCGATTCCGGGCCGCCGACGGTGCTTGTCGTCCCATCGCGCTCATTGCCCCGCGAGACGATGGTCGAGTTCGGCCGGATGCTCGCCCGTGTCATCGCCGACGATCCGCGACCGATCGGCGTCATTGCCTCATGCGACTGGTCGCACACGCACCGCGAGGATGGCCCCTACGGCTGGGATGCCGCTGCGGAGCGCGTCGACGGAATCGTGCGCTCGGCGATCGAGCGAAACGCATTGCTCGAGCTGATCGACTTGCCTTCCGCCGAGGTCGAGCGCGCCGCGATCGACGGCCTGTGGCAAACGCTGATCCTGGCCGGGATTCAGGAGGTGACGCCGTTCGCGCTGTCGCTCACGTCGTACGAGGCGCCGACGTATTACGGCATGATCGTCGCGACGGCGGCGGTTGGCCATGGTTGATCCAGTACCCGAGCGAACCAGCGCCTTCGCTCCCCACGAGGCCGAGCCGGTGTCGGCGAGCCCGGCCGGGTCGATCAACGAGGCGGTGCCGGTCTACGGCGGCCTGATGATGCGGGAGATCCTGCCCGAGGAGCGTCCGCGGGAGCGCCTGCGTGAGTTCGGCGAGCGATCCCTCAGCACCACCGACCTCATCGCGCTGATGCTCAACACCGGCATCAAGGGCGAGAGCGTGGTGCGCGTGGCCGAACGGGTGCTTAGCGACAGCGGTGGCTTGCGCGGTCTGTACCAGATGCGCTTCGAGGAGCTTGCGGGCCAGAAGGGTGTCGGGGTGGCGAAGGCGAGCCGGATCAAGGCGGCGCTCGAGCTCGGCCGGCGACTGGCCGCCGCGGCGCCGGACGACCGCGTCGCGATCGAAGGGCCGGAGGACATCGTGCGCCTGCTCGGCGTCGAGATGGAGGCGCAGACGCAGGAGCAGCTCACCGCCGTGCTGCTTGACACGAAGCATCGCGTGATTCGCACAACCATGGTCTACCAGGGGAGCGTCAACAGTGCCCAGGTGCGCATCGGCGAGCTGTTCCGGGAGGCGGTCCGGCTCAACGCCACGGCCGTGATCTACGCGCACAACCACCCCTCGGGCGATCCTTCACCGTCGGCGGCGGACATCGCCCTCACCGCCGATATTGTGCAGTGTGGCAGGCTGCTCGATATCGCGGTGCTCGATCACGTGGTCATCGGCCACGGCCGCTGGGTGTCGATGAAACGGCTCGGGCTTGGATTCGGCGCGTCCGCCTGATCGTCGGCGATATGAATTCACGCATCGCTGACATCGCGCAGGGAAGGGAACTTGATCATGTCACTTGGATTCGGCGTTACCAGCACGATCGACCTGGATCTGGTGCAGCGCATCGCGCCGGCCGTGGAGCAGGCTGGGTGTGCGTTTTTCTGGTCGAACGACATTCCCGGCGGGTCGTCGTTCGATGTGCTCGCCGCGGCGGCTGGGATGACGCGAGAGCTCAGCCTCGCCAACGGCGTCGTGCCGATCGAGCGGGTGCCGCCCGCCGAGTGGCCAACGCGCATCGAACAGGTCGGGCTGCTGGGCGATCGGTTTTGGCCAGGTATCGGCAGCGGCGGCATTCGGCACCCGATCGAGCAGATGCGTGCCGCCATCGATGAGATCCGTGATCTCACCGGGCGGCCCGTCATCATCGGGGCGCTCCGCACCAACATGCGCCGGCTGGCGGCTGAGCGCGCCGATGGCGTGTTGCTGAACTGGCTGACGCCCGAAGCGGCCGCCTCCCGGCGAGACGAGATGCGTTCGGTCCGCGCGGCGGCGGGCAACGACCGGCCGTTCATGACGGCGGCGTTCATCCGGGTTGCGATCGGCGATGCCGCGATCGCGCGATTGCACCATGAGGCCGACAAGTACGAGGGGTTTCCGTCATACACGAAGCACTTCGCCGAGATGGGCGTGGGCGCGTTCGACACCGCTGTCGCGGCGCAATCGGCAGAGGAAGCCGCCGACGGGCTGCTGCCATTCCTGGATGTGCTCGACCATGCCGTCCTGCGCTGTGTTGTCGGCGAGGAAACCGAAGCGGCGTACCTGCAACTGGTGCAAGCCGGTCGCCTCGCCGTGGAGCGACACGGGGGGATGTGATGGCACAGCGCCGCGCGGCGGCCGGATGCTATCCTTCACGCAGCGAACAGGCGCCGGGCGCACGGTGATCCGCGCGGGACGGCGAACTCCTTGAGCCACCGATCGTCGATCGGGAGGATTTTTTGTGTCCAAACAGATAGGAATCGACCTCGGCACCGCCAACGTGCTCGTCTACCTGCGAGGCCGCGGGGTCGTGATCAACGAGCCGTCGGTGGTGGCGATCTCCGCCAAGGATGGCAAGGTGAAGGCGGTCGGGCTTGAGGCGCGCGATATGCTTGGCCGCGAGCCGCGGGAAACGATCGAGGTCGTCCGGCCGATGCGCGAGGGCGTGATCGCCGATTACGTCGTTACCCAGAAGATGCTGGAATACTTCATCAGCAAGGCGTGCGGCCGCTTCTCGTTCGTCCGGCCCGAGGTGATGATCTGCGTGCCGGCCGGCGTGACCGGTGTCGAGCGGCGCGCGGTTCGCGACGCCGCGCTGAACGCC
>JAEVYR010000156.1 GCA_023392645.1 Chloroflexota bacterium
TGTGCTGCGGGACGACGGTCAGGTGCGATACGCCAACTACGGGCGCCAGATCGCGGCCATGGGGTTCGGGGATCAACGCGCCCGGCTGGATTTCGAGACCTGGCTGGAGGCGGCGCGCGAGCTGGGCGTGCCCTCGGCGATGGATCGGGCGCCCGTGGATGCGATCTGGCGGGACTCGCTCGGCTTCGACGCGCGTGACCTCAACCTGTTGCTGGAGCGCACGTCCATCTCGGGCACCATCACGATCATGCGCGGAACGCTCGGTGCATTGACGCCCGCGCGCCTGGGAGGCATGGGGTACGAGCCGGTCGAGACCGATGGCGTCACCTGGTACACCATCGGCGATGTCAACCTGCTCGCAACCGACCACTACATCCACACGCTGCACATGGGATATCTGCGCCATATGGCGATACTGGACGACGGTACCGTGGTCGGGACGACGGAGACCGACGCCATGGAGCGCGTGCTGGCGCTGCACGCCGGCAAAACCGGGTCGTTCGCCGAGGGCCGCGGGGCGGCGCTGGCGTCGGCGCCGGACGATCTCGTCCTTGCCGAGATCGAAGACGGCGCGAGCCTGATGCCGGATCTCGACCCGGAGCTGGTCGCGCGGCTGCCGCGCTCCGATGGCAAGACGGAAGCGGAGGTGGCCGCCGAGCTCGAGCTGGATCGCGAGGAAGTGGCGCGCATGCCGCGCATCGACCTGGCGCTGCTCGGCCTGACGGCCGGATGGACGCGGGAGGAATTGCGTCCCGCCAACGACGCCCCGCGGTCGCGGGCGGTGGCCGTGCTCGTGCCGGCGGATCGGGCGGACGCCGAGATGATTGCGGAGACGGTCACGCGCCGGCTGACGACCGAAGCCATGCCGGAATCGGCCCGGATCGACGAGCCGTCATGGGTCGAGGCGTTTCCGGGGATGGTCATCGAGACCGCGCCGGGAGGCACGAGCGTCGTGGTCGAGCTGACGCCGGTTGACGGCGTGCCGAGCACGCTCCTGAACCACCTGCGTGACCTGACGCATCTGCCGATTTTCTACTGGATTGGCGCGTCGGCCGATACGGATTCTGGGTGATTGGCGCCCGCATGGCCGGGTGACTGGGGGGGGCGCGTGCCCCCTCCGGGTCGAAGTGGGTCACCAGCGGCTCAATCCCGCTCGGCGTCAGTCCGTGGGGTGCAGCATGCCTTTGTGGAGGGCCAGACGTTTGCTGGCCCGCTCCATTCGACGCCGCCTGCCATATGCGCTCAAGGCAGCTCTCCATGTGCATCAATGCAGCTCCGCCGGGAGCGGGACGGAGCCGGCGCAGCCACCGGCGTCGATACACGCCAGGTGCTGATCGACCAGTGCACCGGCCGCGTCGGGCACGAGCTCGGTGACGCGACCGATGTGAACGATCACGAGCATGTTCCCGGAACGCGCGAAGACCATGCTCTGGTGTGAGCCGTTTTCGGCGTTGATGTGCGTGGCCGTAATGCTGTCCGGATCGAGCGGTGTCACCTCGAACCCGTCGGCCGCGAGCAGGTCCGGGAGGCCGGCCAGCGCCGTCGCGGCGGCATCGTCATTGGTGTAGACCGTCACCGTGGTCCTGACATAGGCGGGGTTTGCCCAATCCAGCAGCGCGATCGACGACCTCAGGAGCGACTGTTCCGAGTAGTAGCGGTGGACGATCCCGATCTCCTCGGATCGTGCCTGCGTGGTGGCGAGCGTTTCGGCGTCCTGGCCGGCATACAGCAACACGGTGCCGCCGAGGATGTCGTAATACCCCTTGACCGGCATGCTCGCGGGCGCATCGAACACCGCAATGCATGGGGCGATGCCGGGCATCGGCAAGAGGGCGGGCGCGGCATCGATTCGCCCCATCGTCCGTGTCATCGTCGCTCGGGCCGGGTTCTCGACGCCGCAGATGTCGCCGGGCTGGGACTTCGCGGCATTGAGGCGGTCTACCAGGAGCGCGGCGAGGCTGTCCACGACCGTGGCATCCGGTTCTTCGTCGACGTGGTTGATCAGGATCACGCTGACGATGGCGTTGTCGACCAGCACCCAGCGCGACAGCGCGAGCATGGACACGCGATCCGTGGAAGCGGGTCGCGAGAGATGCCACAGGCTGGTCTGGTCACCCAGGACGGTGTCGCTCTGGGCCTGCTGGACGGTGGAGTCATGCACGGTCATGGCCTGGATGCGGTCCTGCCGGGCGAGCTCCCGGTATGCCGCTTCCGCGCCCGCGGCGGTGTCGTACTCCTCGATGCCGGACCACGCGACCAGCTCCAGATGATCCGGATCCTCGGCCTGGGCCCGCGCCAGCTCTCGTTCGTGCATCGCCTGCCAGCCGGAGCTTCGCAGGAGCGCTTCGGCGCCGTCGAGCTTTTGCAGGTTGTTGGTGCCGCGACTCCTCGCGTACCACTCGTGATCGATCGCCGACTCGAGCGATGGGTATCGCGCCGAGAGGTTGATGCCCATGGCGGACATGCCGTGCGCCTGGAGGTCGGCCGGCTGCAGCAGGATCGCGGCGGCATCCAGCGGCGGTTCCGCGGGTGGGGCAGGTTGGGCCGCTACTGGCTGCGCCAATGTTGGCAGCACGAGCAGGAACGCGAGTGCGAGGGGGAGCCAGCGGGCGAAAGGCGTCGATGTGTTTGGTCGTGAAAGCATGGCATCAATCCCGTTGTGTGTCCTCGGCGACTTCCGCGCAACCGTTGGCAGATGTATGCAGGCCCGCCACGGGGGCGGGCCCTACATACGTGTGGAAAGGTGTCGAGACCGTCGGTCAGGCCGCCTGGATCAGCTCCGAGCTGGGCGCGACTGGCGCCAGGCAGTTTCCGGCCTGGAAGCAGGCGACCTGCGACGTGAGCAACCCGGTGGAGGCGTTCGCGACCGGCGCGGCGGTGCCGTCGATCGCCACCACGAGCACGTGGTTGCCGACGAGCGCGTGACTGTAGCTCGCGAAAGACCCGCTGCTGTTTTCGTGTGTGAACGACGCGGCGGAGGTGGCGCCGGGCACCGTGATCGGCGCCTGGCCGGCGGGGGCGGCATCCGGTCCGTAGAGGTAGGCGTAGTACGCGGCCGCGCTGGCATCGTCCGGGAGGGTGTAGAGCATGTGGTGGACGACGAGACCGCCGGTGGTCCCTTCCACATAGTTCCAGTGGCGGTAGGCCGACACAACGTTGAACTCGGCCGCCTCGGCCTGCTGCTGCAGCAGCGAAGCGGGCGTCGTGTCATCCCACGGGATCACGATGCCGTCGTAGGTGATGTAGCGCGCCACCTCGGGGTAGACGCCCTGGCCGAAGAGGCGCTGCACGCAGAGCCCGCCGGCGCCGCCGGGCAGGCAGCTCGGCGCCGTGCCGGCCGCCTGGGCCGCGGCGATGTCGTCGATCTGGCGGGACATGGCGTGCTCGACGTTCGCCTGGTCCGGCTGGTTGGCCGCGTCGAAGCCAATCTGGGAAACGCTCACGATGAAGGTGCCGGTTCGCGCCATCATCGTGACGCCGCGGCGATCCAGCGTGGGGTCGCCATCGTAGCCGTTGTGGCTCCAGAACACGGCCTGGTCGCCGAGCGGGGCGGCGGGCTGGAGGGGCTGGCGGGTGACCGCGGTCGTCGAGGCGGCGAGGGTGCCCTCGCTGGTGAGCGTGGCGAAGGCGGTGGCGGCGCCATCGGGGGTCGCGTACTGCTCGATGCCGATCGCGAACAGCCGGGAGTATGTGCTCGGGTCGGCGGGATTGGGCATGCCGTAGGTTTGCTCGTGATATTGCAGCCAGCCTGAGGTGGCAAGGAGCTGCTGGATGCCCGGCACATTCGAGATGGTCATGTAGCCGCGGCTGGCGGAATACTCGTCGGCGAGGACTTCGTCGACCGTGTGGTACATCGCGCCGAGGTTGCCGCCGAACCCGGGTATGCCCAGCGCGTGCAGGT
>JAEVYR010000183.1 GCA_023392645.1 Chloroflexota bacterium
CCCGAGGAAGCGCCTGCGGCTTCCGACGCGACTTCGCTGCGCTCAGCCCAGGCTATTGACCGCGCGCCCGTTGGTCTTCCATCGACGTGGCGAGCGCGGTCAAGACGTCCCCTACGGCCCGGTCGACCAGTGCATCCCGCTGCGCTACCCCGCGAGGATCTTCTCGATGTACTCGCGGTGCTCGTCGAAGTGCTCGCAGCCGTCGCTCATCAGGATTTCGATGAAGGGCACGTCACGCCGCTGCTCGTTCGCGTCCGGAGCAAGCTCCCGTCCCGATTTCCAGAGCGTGTCTAGGTCAGCCGCCCGCACCGCGTCGACCAGCTCGGCGTGGACGGCGCGGGCGCTGTCCATTGCCGTGTCGTAGGACTCGCCGACGGTCTGGGCGCGAATGATCTGGTTGAGCGGATCGAAGTCCTGGGTGACCTGATCGATCATGAACTGCTCGTCCGTGACACCAAGCGCCTCGTGACGCGGCTTTCCGAGCAGCGGGTACAGCGCCGATCGCTCCCACGCGGTGACGTGGGCGAGGTGATCGAGCGCGTTCCAGCCGACCGCATCCCGCTTTTCGGAGTACTCCGCCTTCGGATGCGACGTCATCGTCGTCATCAGGCGCTGCCACACGGCATCGATCTCGCCAAGCAGGTCGTCAATCGATTTGCCGCGGTGCGTTTCGTATTCGACCATCTCGCTCCCTTTTCTTGCCGAATCGGCAGGTTCGGAAGCAAGACGCGCCGTGCCAAGGTCCGTGAGATCACCCGGCGAGAATCTTCTCGATGTACTCGCGGTGCTCATCGTAGTGGTCGGTCAAGTTCGCCGTGATCTGGGCGCCGAGATCGGCGATCTCCTCGGTGGTGATGCCGCCTGAGCGCGGCACGTCGTCGGGATCGAAGGTCCGGATCTCGTCCATCATCGCCTGATGCACGACCAGCGCGGAGCTCATCACCTGATCGTAGCCCTGCCCTTGCGTCTGCTCGCGGACGATCTCGTTGAGCGGGTCGTAGTCGAGCCTGAACTGTTCGGAGGTCACGCCGAGCCCCTCGAACCGCGGCCGCCCCTGGAGCCAGGTCAGACGCGAGCGCTCCCACGCCGAGACGTGGGCGAAGTGATCGAGCGCCGACCACCCCGCAGGGTCGTGCTTGCTGGTGTAATGCGTCTTCGGCGCCTTCGCCATGGTGTCCATCAGGCGCGTCCACGCCTTCATCGCGCCCATCAGCGCGTGTTTCGCGTCATTCCGGATCGGGTCCTGGTCCGACATCGCGGGTCCTCACTTGTTCGAGCCGCCACGGGGGCGGCGCTACACCGGCCGCCACGGGGGCGGCACTACACCGGCCGCCACGGGGGCGGCACTACGTCACCTGGCGCATGAGCTGGATCGTGACGATCCCCGCCAGCATCGCCAGCAGCAGGTTGTTGCGCCAGCGCATCGCCACCGCGGTCGCCGCCAGCGCCACCACACCGGCGATGCCCTCTTCCAGCACGGCCGGTACCACCAGCGCCGTCAGCACCGCGCCGGGAAGATAGGCCAGCACCGCCGCGATGCGCGGCGACAGCGTGACCCGCCCCATCAACCAGTATCCACCCGCGCGGGCAGCGTAGGTGACGACACCCATCAGCACGATCGCCAGCAGCGCGCTCGGCTCGACACTCACGCCGCTTCCTCCACCCGCGCCACGATGGCAACCTTGTCGGGGTCCACCGCCAGCGCGGCGACGACGCATCCGACAAGCGCGCCGATCATGATGTACCAGGTGCCGGGCAGCCACATGCTGGCGAGCCACGCCGCCAGTCCGGCGCTGGACCACGGCAGGAGGTCGAAGCGGCCCTGCCAGGTGCCGATCAGCATCGCCGCGAAGATCGCGGTGAAGGCGAAGTCCAGCCCGATCGCGGCCGGGTCGCCGACTCGGCTGCCGAGCAGGAAGCCGGCGACGGTGGCGGGCAGCCAGCCGATCGGCACCATCAGGAACGCGCCGGCGAGGAAACCGGCGTCGCGCTCGCCCCGCGCATAGCGATTCATCGCCAGGGCCCAGCCCTCATCGGCCATGATGTGCAGCCATGGGTAAACCCGCCGCGCCGGGTACCGTCCGACCCACGGGCGGAGCGCCGCGCCGAGCAGCAACAGGCGCATGTTGATCAGCAGCGTGGTGACGACGATGGCGACGATCGGCAGCGGGTAGCTCCAGAGGTCGAGCGCGGCGGTCTGGGCGGCGCCGGCGAAGACGATGGCATTCATCAGGATGACCTCGAGCAACGACAACCCGACCTGCCGCGACAGCATGCCAAACACGAGCCCGTAGGCCGCCACGCCGATCGCGACGGGGATTCCCGCCATCAGCCCGCGCCGGAAGCCATGCGCCGTCCAGCGCACCCCGGCAGTTTCCGGCACCCCGCCTCCCTCCACCGCATTCGCCTCCAAAATGGGTACACTCTTTCGGGATTGCCGACCGGGCTTTCCGCCGTGCCATTCAGGACGACCATCACCCATGACCGACCCGAACCGCCAGGCCATCGGCACGCGCCTCAAGGCGCTCGTGCGCGACATCCCCGACTTTCCGCACCAGGGGATCATGTTCCGGGACATTACCACGCTGCTGGCCGATGGCGCGGCCTTTCGCGAGACGATCGACGGCATGGCGGACGGCTACGAAGATATCGACAAGGTCGTGATCATCGAGAGCCGCGGGTTCATCCTCGGCACGCCGATCGCCTACGTGCTCGGCGCGGGGGTGGTGCCGGTGCGCAAGCCGGGCCGCCTGCCCGCGCCGACCTACGAGCAGGCCTACTCGCTCGAGTACGGAGCCAACGCGCTGGAGATCCACCAGGACGCGATCGACCCCGGCGAGCACGTGCTCATCGTCGACGACCTGCTGGCGACGGGCGGCACGGTGGCGGCCACGATCAAGCTGGTCGAGCAGCTCGGCGGCGAGATCGCGGGCGTAAGCGTGCTGGCCGAGCTCAGCGACCTGCACGGCCGCGATGCGGTTGGCGACTATCCCATCGCCAGCCTGATCGTGTACTGACGCCGGCATGCTCACGCGCGTTCTCCTGTAAATTGCCGCAGTCTTCTTGACATACCGGACACGACTGGTACTGTGGAAACGGGTCCACATGCCTTTCTGGTCAGGCGCGACAGTTCAGGAGGAGAACTCATGAGCGGATGCGATGCCGGCGACGACCGGTCTCCGTCGGACGGCCCTCGTCACCCCCACGCCCTGAGCCGGCGAACGCTGCTCCAGGCGGCGCTGCTCAGCCCGGCGGCCCTGCCGATGGCGCGGGAGGTCGCGGCCCAGGCGACACCGTCAGCCGGGAGCGGGACCGGTGGAGGCGGCGGTGGCGGACGCGGCGCTCATGCGACACCAGCATCCCCGCCGGCGCCTGCGCCGATGCCGATCGACCCCTCCACCCCCGAATCGTGGCTGGAGCCGTGGGTTTGGCAACCTGGCGACTGGCCGGGGCAGCAGCTCGAGCTCAACGTCGTCGAAAACGAAAATCCCGGCGACATCGTCGGCTACGGCAATCCGAGCGCCATCCTGTTCTCCTACAACGGCGCCACCCCAGGCCCGACCATTCGCATGCGCGGCGACGAGATCCTGCTGGCTCGCCTGCGCAACATGCTCGGTCTGAATCACGGCAGCACCTACGTCGGTCCCTACCCCGACCTGAAGGAGTTGCCGAAGAACATTGACCCCGCCGCGGTCAACAAAAAGGCGGAGTCGCTCGGCAACTTTCACCACGACTACTGCCTGGGCGAGCACACCAACGGCACGCACGCCGCGCGGACGACCAACCTCCACACCCACGGCCTGCATGTCCGGCCTGGTCGCAACCCGGACGGCACGCACTCCGACAACGTCATCCTCCGGCTGATCGACTCCGAGGACCTGGAGATGCGAGAGGAGCATGGCGAGAGCCCAGGGTGCTCGTGGCTGCGCGATGCGGAGCAGGTCGGGTACCTGCGCGACGATGAGACGGTCGGCTTTGCCGACTATGAGTTCCACGTCGGGAATGTCCAGGCGGCGCTGCGCGACGAGCAGGACCTTCCGCCGCAGCCGCATCCGCCGGGCACCCACTGGTATCACCCGCACTGCCACGGCGCGACGCACAACCAGGTCGCGAGCGGCATGGCCGGGTTCCTGATCATCGAGGGTGACGTCGACACGGCCCTCAACCTGGCGCTCACGGGCGAGCGCCGGCCCGACCCCACGTTCAAAACGGGACCGTACGACTACCGCGAGCGGCTGATGCTGATCCAGCGGGTGTTCCTGACCTCATCGGACCCCGACGCGCACACCCAGGACCTGAAGCCGGGCGGTGGCGGCGGTGGCACCACGGCCGATGTCGCGATCAACGGCGATTCGACGCCGATGATCATCAACATGCGCCCGGGCGCGATCGAGCGCTGGCGCGTGCTCAACGGCAGCGCCGATGGTCAGAGCTTCCAGCATGTGATGGTGCTCAAAGGTCAGTACGCCGTCGTCGCCACCACGACGCAGAGCGGCACAGTCACCACGCTGGGCAAGCTGCGCGACGGCGGCGACTTCTCTCCCGCCAGCCGCGCGGAAGTCGAAGCGGACAAGGCGCACCTCTACCAGCTCGCCTTCGACGGCGTCACGCTGATGGAGATAGACGCCGAAGACGCCGTCTACACGATCCAGGACCTTGCCGAGCAGAATGCCGGCACGGAGAACCCGCTCAATCGCGAGCTGACGGGCAACCCGAACCAGGCGATGCTCGCCAATTACGAAGCCTGCTTCGCGGATGCCGACAGCGTGCGCAACGCCTACGTGCGTCCGAACGAGGTCTACATGGGGCCGGGGAACCGGACCGATCTCTTCTTCCAGGCGCCCCGCCTCGACGGCGCTGATGGGCAGATCTACACCGTGCTTTCCCGCGGCGCGGTGCTGCACTCGGACACCTTCCAGTTCGGACTTCAGGGCAGCTTCTCCGACGACACCTACACCTCCGACCCGCAGGACATCGTGGTGGCGTACGTCGTCGTGGCCGACGCGGAGGCTCCCGACGGCACCCCGCTGCCGGCGATCGACGACTTCGACGTGATGGGGCTGATCGGCGAGCTGCCGCCCGTGCCGGAGTACCTCCGCCCGATCATGGACGACGAGCTGCGCGTCGACTCGATCGCCGACGGCACATCCGCCACGCCGACCGCGGACAGCGAGTCGGTCATGTACCGGACCCGCACCATCACCTACTCCGGCTGGGGGTCGAACGACTTCCCGCTCGTCACCACCGAGGGCGACAGCGAGACCGCGCAGAACTTCCGCGCGTTCGTCGAGCGTGACCAGCAGAACGGCGGGGAGCTCGAGCTCCTCCGGTACGCGAAGATCGCCGACTCCGACGAGTACGTCCTGCTGCCGGCGAACGTCCGCAGCATGGCGATCGCCGGCTCAATGTCGACCGAGGTGGTCGACGACATGGATCCGCTTTTCCCCATCACCGCCAACATGGCGCGCAAGTTCAGCCCGGACGACCCGATGCGCCCGCAGATCCTTGTCGACACCGCCGAGGAGTGGGTCATCAACAACGCCTCGGTCGGGCTCTGGGCGGACACGTCGCAGAAGCCGCTCGGCCAGCAGGGCGGGCACTATCCGGGGCAGGCGCTGAGGCGCGCCGAAGGGCAGGCGCGATTCGCCGAGCAGCCAGCCGACGCCAAGACGTGGCGACTGCAGACCAAAGGCGTCGACCATCCCTTCCACATGCACCAGAACCCCTACTGGGTGATGCGCGTGGAGGTTCCCGACGAGAATGGCAATCTCGTCAACATTCTCGACACTCCGCGCTGGCAGGATGTGGTGTGGGTGCCAAGAAGCGGCGGGCGGGTGGTGTTCCGCTCGCGCTTCCCGGACTACGTCGGCGTGCTCGTGAACCACTGCCACATCCTGCTGCACGAGGATCACGGCATGATGCAGTCGGTCGAGATCACGCCGTTCGCGGACCAGGCGAACTTCGAGGCGAAGGCGCGCGTCACCGCGCTCGATGATTCGCCGGAGACGGTGTCCGAGATCTACCCGCCGTTCGACCCCGTCAGCGCGTGGCGGCAGAGCATGCAGTTCGTCGACCCGAATCACGATACCGGGCAGACGTATCCCGGCTTCGTGATCGGGGACCCGCCGACGGGGTGATACCGCCAGAGCACGGTGCGCCAGCCAGACACATACCTTGGGTCAGATGCCCCAGGTGAGCTCGAGCACGCGCACCCAGTTCTGGTAGCCGATCTTCCTGAGCGCGGCGTCGTCGTAACCGCGCCGCCGCAGCGTGTCCATCAGGTTCGGCAGCTTGCTCGCGTCGGAAAGGTCATCCGGCATCAGCGCCCCGTCGAAATCCGACCCGAGCGCGACCCGCTCCAGACCGATGCGCTCGACGAGATAGTCGATGTGATCGGCCATCACGTCGAGCGGCATCGCGGCGTCGCGCTCGCCATCCGGCCGCAGGAACGGCACGTTGAAGTTGAGCCCGACCAGGCCGTCGGAATCACGCACCGCATCGAGCTGCTTGTCGGTGAGGTTGCGCGACGACGGACAGATCGCGTGGGCGTTGGAGTGCGATGCCACCACCGGCTTGCTGGTCGCGTCGACGACGTCCCAGAACCCGGCCTCGTTGAGGTGGGAGACATCGATCATGACGCCCAGCTCGTTGCACGCCTTCACCAGCGCCTTGCCGGCGCTCGTCAGCCCCGGGCCGGTATCCGGTGACGAGGGAAAGGCAAACGGCACGCCGTGGCCGAAGGCGTTCGAGCGCGACCAGACGATGCCGAGCGAGCGCAACCCGGCCTCGTAAAACGTTTCCAGCGCGTTGAAGTTGGTGTCGATCATCTCGGCGCCCTCGAAATGCAGAATCGCCGAGAACTCGTCGTTCTCGATCTGCTCGCGCAGGTCACGGGCGGTGATGACGGGTGTGACGGTATCCCAGTCGTCGCGCGTGACGACCCGCTTCTTCTTCCGGCGGAAGGGGGTGCCGTCGCCGGTCTCGATCCGGAGCAGCGCGGCGATCTCCGCTACCGCGAACTGCTGCGCGAAGGCCAGCGTCGGGCCGTTCTCGTTGGTGAGGATGAGATCGTCGGGATCGCCGCCGAGCACCTCTTCCAGCGCAAATGTTTCTTTCCCTGAGAGGCGCGTGGGATCCGGCACGAACACGGCGAAGAAGCCGCCAGCGAGGCCGCCGCGCCGCGCCCGGGGCCAGTCGATATGCCCGATATCGCTCTCGGCGAAAAAGTCTCGCCCGGTGGTCAGCAGGCTCAACAACGTGTCGTTGTGCCCATCGAACACTGGAATGGGTGGCGCGGTCTCCGTGTCGGTCATGGGAGTGTCCCGTCTGTCTACAAACGCTACCTGATAGAATGCGACCCAAGGGCTGGGCCCGGCCGGCGCGCCGGGTCCTCACCACGCACAAGATACCAGCGACCGGCCGGGTTGTGACCAACCGCCGCCGGCGCGCGCAAACGAGGGAAAGGGATCCACGTGTCGGACAGCGCAACCAGCGGCCAGCTCAGCGGCAAGACCTGTATTGTGATGGGCGTGCAGAACCAGTGGAGCATCGCCTGGCAGATCGCCGAGGCGATGGCCAACGCCGGCGCCAACGTGGCCATCACGTATGTCGATGACCGCGCCAAGGCGAACGCGGAGAAGCTCGCCGCGAACGTGCCGGGGATGAAGACGTTCGTCTGCGACGTGACGCGGGACGAATCGATCGCCGCGCTCGCCGAGCAACTCAAATCCGAGTACGGGACGATCGACACGCTCGTGCACAGCATCGCCTACGCGCCCGCCGACGAGCTCAAGAACCCGTTCCTTCAGACGTCGCGCGAGGGCTTCAAGGTCGCGATGGACATCAGCGTCTACTCGCTGGTCGCCGTCGCGCGCGAGCTGGTGCCCATCATGAGCGACCAGGGCTCGGTCATGACGATGACCTACCTCGGCTCGACCCGCGCCTTCCCGAAGTACAACGTGATGGGCGTCGCCAAGGCGGGGCTGGAGGCGGCGGTACGCTACCTCGCGCTCGACCTCGGCGAACGCGGCATTCGCGTCAACGCGATATCGGCCGGACCGGTCCGCACCGCGTCGGCGCGGGGCATCCCGGGCTTCTCCGACATGGCGAACATGGCGGCCGAGCGGGCGCCGCTGGGCGAGGTGTTCACGCCGAAGCACGTCGCCGGCACGGCGGTCTTCCTCGCCAGCGACGCCTCGGCGGGCCTGACGGGCGACGTGATCTTCGTCGACGGCGGTTACCACGCAACCGGGATGTAGCGCCCCGCGCAGGCCGGCTCGCTGCCGGCTCATCCGAAAATCGACCGCGAGCGACGACGCCGGGCCATGGCCCGGCGTCGTGTTTCGTCTGGAGTTGTCAGGTACTCGCGCGGCTCAACCCCACTCGGCGTCTTCCCAGGTGGCGAGGCCGAGGTCGCTGTGGCGCGTATCCGGGTCGGACCAGGCAACGACCGGGGTACGGTCGATGGTCTCCGGCCCGACGATGCGAACGGGATGGCGCTCGCGCGGGAAGAAGACGGAATTGCGGCGGTGACGACGCTGGCTTTTCCGGCGCGGCGTGGCAACGTTGGCGGTGTGCATGGACGGCTCCTGTTCTTGCCGGCGCAGGGCTGGCGGTACGTGTGTCATACGGAATCCGCAATGCCGAAGGATTCGCTGTCGCCGCTGCGCCGGCCGGCGAAGCGACCGGCCCGGATGGGATCACGCCTTCGGCGCGATGTTCTGGTTGTGCCGAAAGAGGTTCTCCGGATCGTACTGGCGCTTGATCGCCGCGAGCCGCTCGTAGGTCTCGGCCGGGTACGCCTCGCGCACGCGCGCCTCGCCCTCCTCGCCGAGGAAGTTGACGTAGACACCGTTGCCATCCGCGCGGATCTCCCGCCAGAGCGACTCTGCCCACGCCTGGTGCGGAGCGGCGTCCTCGGCCGGGTCGAACCACGCCCGCAGGATCGCGACGAAGTACCGCCGCTCGCGGTGCGCGAAGGCGGTGGCGGCCGGATCGACCCGGGCCATCGCGCCGCCGAGACCGCGCACCTGCACCACGCTGAAGGGTGAATCCGCCGTCGCGACGGCATCCAGCGCGGCGTCGATCGTGGCGTCGCTGAGATCGTCGGCGAACATCATGCGGACGGCCGCGCCGTGCGGACCGGCCTGCTCCTCGGTGAAAGCGTACATCACCGGGTACGGCATCGGACCCACCATGTCGACGATCGGCTCGGCCAGCGCCCGGAACGGCGCCAGCGCCTGCTGGCCCGCGTCGATGTCGCTTGTCCACGTGACGAGAATCGCGAGGACCGGCTTGCCGACAACCTCCTGAGGCACGAACGGCAAGGGCGGCGCCGGCATCAGGTTGGCGATCGTGGTCAGGTCGTCCGGTGCGGCGACGGCGGCATCGAGGTAGCCGCGAATCGTCGCGGGCGTCGCCGGCAGGGCCAGCAGGCCTCCCAGCACCTGCCCGACCGGGGCGAGGCGGAAGGTGAACTCGGTGACGATACCGACATTGCCGCCACCCCCTCGGATCGCCCAGAACAGATCCGGATGGCTGGTCGCGCTGGCGGTGACGAGCTCGCCATCGGCCGTCACCACCTCGGCGGAGAGCAGGTTGTCGATCGCCAGCCCGAACTTGCGAACCATGAAGCCGACGCCACCACCGGTGGTGAGCCCCCCGATGCCGACTGACGCGGTATCGCCGGTGGAGAGCGCGAGGTCATGCTCATGGGCGGGCCCGGCGATATCCGCCGAGGTCGCGCCACCCTGCACGCGGGCCGTCCGCGAGGTCGGGTCAACAAGTACCCGCTTCATCTGGGAGAGGTCGATCACGAGCGTGTCGTCGACCATGCTGTGACCGGCAACGCTGTGGCCACCGCCTCGCACGGCGATCGAGAGGTCGCATTCCCGGGCGAAATCGACCGCCGCGGCGACGTCGCGATTGTTGGCGGCGCGGACGATGGCGAGCGGATACCGGTCGAGGACGATGCTTTGGGTGCGGCGGGCGTCGTCGTAGCCGGGGTCGGCGGGCGTGATCAGGTCGCCGGCGAGACGGGCGCGAAGCGCGCGGAAGGGGCTGGCATCGGTGGGAATGACGGGCATGCGAAGCGAGAGAGCGGTAGCGACGGACATCGATCAACTCCTGGTATGAGGGTGGGAAGCGCGGGTGCGACGGACCCCGGTCGGGCCGGCGCGTCGATGGAGGTCCCGGTGCCGGTCTTGCCTGGCGGGCAGGCGGCTTCGTCCGGCGCGATCACCACTATGCCGGGGAGCACAATCCGTCACATCGGTCGAATTGCGTATCTTTCATGAGCCCAGACGTAATTTCCCCGCGCGTCCGATACGTAGGCGTGACGTAGGTCAGCAGTCGACCGCGCCGCCCTGTGCGTCATCGCGCGACGAGCATCGATGCGCCGTGCTTGACCGGAGGCGGCGGTTCTGGTTCATTGGCGCCGTATCGACACCCGACCAACCAGGGAGCCCCACACGTGAAGATCACGAAGATCACGGCCACACCGATCGCCTTCGCCGACCCTCCCCTGCTCAACTTCGCCGGGCTGCATCAGCCGTACGCGCTGCGCACAATCGTCGAGGTCGAAACCGACGAGGGCATCTCCGGCTTCGGCGAGGTCGCCGGCGGCGACAAGCTCCAGGAAGCCTTCCAGCACGCGATTCCGCACCTGATCGGCATGGATGTCTTCAACCGGCAGGCGCTGCGGCAAAAGCTCTTTGGCTCACCCGACGACGCGCTCGAGGATGCGCACCAGATCATGCCCGGCATGAAGGATCAGCGCCGCCGCGAGTTGGTCTACAGCGGCGTCGAGGTCGCCATGTTCGATGCCGCCGGCAAGGCACTCGGGCTGCCGGTCCACGCGCTGCTGGGCGGCAAGGTCCGGGACACGGTTCCTTTCTCGGCCTACCTCTTCTACAAGCGCGCGGGCGGCGGCGGGATGAACGAGGACCTCCGCGACGACGTCTACGGGCCGTGCCTGACGCCGGACGAGGTCGTCCAGCAGGCGAAGGCGTTCATTGACGAGTACGGCTTCAAGAGCATCAAGCTGAAGGGAGGCGTGTTCCCGCCGGAGCAGGAGATGGAGGCGATGCGGGCCATGCACGACGCCTTCGGCGACGACATGCCGCTGCGACTCGACCCGAACGGCGCGTGGACGGTCGAGACATCGGTCAAGGTCGGCGTCGGTCTCGACGGCATCCTCGAGTACCTCGAAGATCCGGCGTCGACGATGGACGACATGGCCGCGACCCGTGGCGAGCTGATCAGCAAGGGCGTGATGACGCCGCTGGCGACGAACATGGTCGTCACCCGCTTCGAGCGCATTCCGGAATCGGTGGAAAAGGACGCGGTCCAGATCATCCTCAGCGACCACCACATCTGGGGCGGCCTGCAGGCGACACACGAGCTGGGGCGGCTCTGCGAGACGTTCGACATGGGACTGAGCATGCATTCCAACAGCCATCTCGGCATCTCGCTGATGGCGATGGCGCACGTCGCCGCGGCGACGCCGGTGCTGACCTATGCCTGCGACACGCATTATCCGTGGCAGCGGGCGGAGGACGAGATCATCCAGGGCGGGCGGGTGCGATTCGAGGACGGCGCGATTCGGGTCTCCGACGCGCCGGGGCTGGGGATCGAGATCGATCGCGACAATCTCGCCCGGATGCACGAGCGCTACACCACCTGCGGCATTCCCGAACGCGACGACGCGAAGTACATGCGCGAGATGGTCGACCCGGCCTTCTCGCCCGACCCGGCGCGTTGGTAGGAGCGCGCCCGCGCCGCTTGTAGCGATACGAAATTCGGATACAGCGTCGGGGAATTCTCGTGCGGGAGGGGTTTGTCCCCTCCCGCGTTTGGCCGCTCCTGCGACGCAATCTCCCTGAGAACCGCTTTCGTCGCTGGAGCATCGGCAGCGCTCGCCATGCGGCTACCCGGAAGCGGCATCACCCGTGGGCTGCCGTATCCAGAACCTCCGAGGCGCGGCCCTCCCAGCCGACCCCGCGCCGACCGGGTTCCCGTCCCGGCGGGGGAGCGACGGGCGGCACCTTCGGCGGCGCCGGGTTCGGGAACGAACGTATCTCCTCGCCCAGCTCGAAGCGCTCTCCGTGGTGAATCAACTCGATCGGCTCGCCGTCGCGCAGCTCGTAACACGTCTCGCTGGCGTCGAACCTGATCCGAAGGAGCCGCCCCCGGAAGACGAGCCCGAACGACATCCGGGTGATCGCATCCGGCAGGCGAGGCGCGAAGGCGAGCGTGTCGCCGTGGTCCCGCATGCCGCCAAACCCGGCGACGGCGGCGAGGCTGGCGCCCGCGAGCGCGGCGAGGTGGAGGCCATCGTCGGTGTTGCCGGCGAGATCCCAGAGGTCGACGAACGCCGTTTCCCGCAGGTACTCGTAGGCCAGGTCGAGATGACCGACCTCGGCGGCGACGATTGCCTGGATCGAGGCCGAGAGGGAAGAATCGCGGACCGTGATCGACTCGTAATAATCGAAATCCCGCCGCTTCTGCTCGTCGGTGAAACACTCGGAGCAGACGTAGAGGGCGAACACCACATCGGCCTGCTTCACGACCTGACTTGAATAGAGCAGGTAATAGGGGAAATGCAGCAGGAGCGGGTATTCCTGCTCGCGAGTGGCGTCGAAGTCCCAGCGGCGATAGCGCGTGAACCCTTCCGACTGCTGCGTCACGCCGAGATTTTGGTCATAGGGGATCGACATGGCATCCGCGGCGGCTCGCCAGCTGGTGATCTCCGCGTCCGTGACGCCGAGACCATCCGCCGCGGCGGGATGGCGCGTCGCCGCGTCGGCCGCGACGTTGAGGTTGCGGGCCGCCATCAGGTTGGTGAAAACGTTGTTGTCGGCGAGCGCCGAGTATTCGTCGGGTCCGGTGACGCCATCGATCCGAAAGTGCCCCTGCCCGTTGAAGTGTCCGAGCGACTTCCAGAGCCGCGCCGTTTCGACGAGCAGGTCAAGCCCGGGCCCGGCCTCGAACTCGGTGTCTCCGGTCGCGGCCACATAGCGCCGGACGGCGTCGGCGATGTCGGCGTTGACGTGGAAGCCGGCCGTCCCCGCCGGCCAGTATCCAGAGCACTCCTCGCCGTGAATCGTCCGCCACGGAAAGGCTGCCCCGCCGAGGCGCAGCTCACGCGCCCGCGCCCGGGCAATGTCGAGCGTCGAGTGACGCCACATCAGCGCCTGCCGCACGGCCCGCGGCGAGGCATAGGTCAGCACCTGGAGCAGGTACATCTCCATATCCCAGAAGGTATGGCCGTCATAGCCACGTCCGGTGAGGCCTTTCGCCGGAATGCCGCGAAATTCTGCCCGTGCCGCCGCCTGCACCATCTGGAAGCAGGCGAAGCGCATGCCCTGTTGAAGCTGCGGATCACCTTCGATCTCGACATCCGAGCGATACCAGACACCATCGAAGTATTTGCGCTGGGCGGCCACAAGGCCGTCCCAGCCGGTCCGCCTCGCCGCCGAGAGCGCGGCGTCGACCTGGTCGCGCAGCGCCGGCATCGAGCGCACCGCCGACCAGCCGTACGCCATCAGCTTGTCCACGGTCAGCACCTGCCCCGGTTCCAGGTCGGTGCTGATCGTCACGCGCCCGAGGTCCGGCTCGCTTTCCGACGTGACGCGCGTTCCATCGGGACCGTCGACCACGTGATCGAGCGCCGCCACCACCCGCAGCCCGCTGTGATGCGTGTGATGCCCGAGCGATATCTGGACGCCATCGTGCCGGTGATAGTCGCTCTCGAGGGGCGTTCCGAGCGTGGCGGCCTTGCGCGGATCATCGGCCGGCGCGGGAACGGGCTCGTTGGCGACCAGGCTCGACTGGAGGACAATCCGCGCGGGCGTGTCGATCGGCTCGACCTCGTAGTGAACCGCGGCGATCGCCCGCTGCACGAACGAAACCAGCCGCGTCGAGCGAATCCGCACCGCCTGACCGGCCGGGGACACCCACTCCACCTCGCGGCGCAACACGCCCGCGCGCAGGTCGAGCACGCGCCGGTGATGCCGCAACGTGCCGTACCGCACGTCGAACGGCTCGTCGTCGACGAGCAGGCGCAGGGGCTTGCCATTCTGGACGTCGATCATCGACTGCCCCTCTTCGGGGTAGCCATATCCGATCTCCGCGTAGGGCAGCGGCACGGTCTCGTAGACGCCGTTCAGGTAGGTGCCCGGCAGCGCGTGCGGCTCTCCTTCGTCCAGGTTGCCACGCAGGCCGATGTGCCCGTTGGACAGGGCGAAGATCGACTCGGTGTGCGCCAGTTGATCGAGGTCCAGCTCCGGCTCGATGATTTCCCACGGCGCGATCCTGAAGGTGTTCGGCTCGATCATCATGACTCCAGCAGCTCGGCGAGATCGTCCACGACGATAGTGGCGCCACCTTCGCGCAAGGCGTCCGCCTGCCCGACCCGATCCACGCCGACGACGAACCCAAACGCACCGGCACGACCCGCCTCGACGCCGGCGACCGCGTCCTCGAACACGGCACACCCAGCCGGCGCGACGCCCAGCGCTTCAGCCGCCGCGAGGAAGGTGTCGGGCGCCGGCTTGCCGGGCAGATCGCGCTCGGCGGCGACGATGCCGTCGATGCGCACCTCGAACAGGTCCTCAATCCCGGCGGCGGCCAGCACCGCCTGGCAGTTCTTGCTCGCCGACACGACGGCGCGCCGGTAGCCGGCGTTCCGCACGGCGTCGAGGAAGCGAACCGATCCGGCGTAGACCTCGACCCCGCGCGTGCGAATGATCTCCTGGACGCGCGCATTCTTGCGGTTCCCCAGCCCATTCACGGTGACCGCGTCGGGCGGGTCGTCGGGTTTGCCTTCGGGCAGCTCGATGTCGCGCGAGGCGAGAAACGCGCGCACGCCGTCCTGACGGAGCTTGCCGTCGACGTACTTCGGATAATCGGTGTCGATATCGAAGGGGCGAAACGACTCGCCGGGGGAGGACCGCTCGCGCAGGAACGCGTCGAACATCTCCTTCCAGGCGGCGGCGTGCACGGTCGCGGTCTGCGTGAGCACACCGTCCAGGTCGAAGAGGCAGGCGCGGATGCCATCGGGCAGGTCGGGCCAACCGATCGGCTCGTTCTCGATCTCGCTGGCGTTGTGGACGGTCGACATGCGCAATCCTCGATGAGCGCGAATCCTTCCCCCGCAACTCCGCACGATGCGGGCCATTCGCGGCGGTCGGGGTGGCGCAACCGTCAGCGCCATCATGCGATGCCCATCATGTCGACCGGAGTGCGCGAAGGCGCAGGGAGCTGGAAAACCTGGCGCTGGTAACGCCAGCATGCGAAGCCCGTTAGCGACCGCGCTCGAAGGGACCATCACGTTGTTGTGGTTGTTCGGCTAGCCCGGGGCTGTGCCCGAGCTAGCCGTGCGCGGCGGGCTCGAGCATCAGTCTGTGGTTTCCGAGCGGACGCATCAGCACTCGTCGAGCCAGATGGGGCTCGTCCAAGCCTTGCGCCCGTGCCGGTCGATCACGGTGATCCGCACGAACGCGGACTCGAACGGCGCACGGGGAAAGGTCGCGCGGGTCATACCGGACGAGCGACTCCAGCGACAGGTGGTGCCGTAACCGCCGGCCAGGACGACCTCGGCCGCCGAGCACTCGACGACGATCTCGCGATCCGTCACGGTCACGTTGTGGATCTCCGCGCCGGTGCTGGAGTAGAAGTGCCCGCGCTTCATCGCCGCCAGCAGCGCGTCGGGATCGAGCTCTTCGGCGCGCACGTGAATCCAGCCGCCGAA
>JAEVYR010000259.1 GCA_023392645.1 Chloroflexota bacterium
CGCGGCCATGTCGTCGTTCACCTCGCGGGCCAGGCGGGCGATCCGGGCGGCGTTTTCGGTTCGGTTGGCGTAAAAGTACGGATAGACTGGAATGCAGTGGCCACCCACACCGGCGCCAGGCCGGTGGATATGCGAGAAGGGCTGGCTGTTCGCGGCATCGATGCTTTGCAGCACATCGATTCCCTGTTCCTCGGCGAACGCAGCGAACTCATTGGCGAGGGCGATATTGACGTCGCGATAGGTGGTCTCGGCCAGTTTGGTGAACTCAGCCGTCTCGGTGTTGTCTACGGCGGTGACGTCGGCATCGAGCACGGCTTCGTAGAAGGCGACGGCTTTCCGGGTGCTCTCGGGGTCGATACCGCCGACGATCTTGGGATACCTGCGGAGATCCTCGAAGACGCGCCCGACATAGACGCGCTCTGGACTGAAGGCAAGCGAGAAGTCGCGCCCGGCAGCGAGACCCGAGCCCTGCTCGAGGATCGATCCGAACCGTTTCCGCGTATCGCCGACCGGAAGTGTTGTTTCGTAGATCACGAGAGTGCCGGGCCTGAGCCCGGTGGCGATGTCGCGGGTGGCGGAGTCAATTGCGTGATAGGCGATATTCTTGTTTTCGTCCACCACCAGCGGGACGATGACGACCACCGTGTCGGCTCGGCGAACGCCGTCCGATGTCGAGGTCTGGGCGGTCAGGCGACCCGCCTTGACGGCCTCGGCAACCTTCAGGTCGAGACCCGGCTCATCGTTGTAGGCGCGTCCCGCGTTGACCATATCGACCACGTTCTGATCGATGTCGCAACCAAATACACGATGGCCCTTGCTGGCGTACTGGGCGGCCAGGGGCAGCCCGATGTGGCCGAGGCCGACAACTGCGATGTTCATGCGTGAGTTACCGATCCTTATCGTTCAAGCGCAGTTTGGCGCAACGTGGGATGGACTGGCTGGCCAATGCGCGAGGACTCGATGAGGCCAAGTGCGACAGCAAGTGTATCCGCCGCGCTTTCGGGGGAGGCGGGAACATCCGTGCCATCGATGATGCTTTGCACGAAGGCAGATAGCTCCTCCTTGAGCGGCTCGCGCTTCGCAAAGCTGTAGCGGATGGCGTTGCCCTCGCTGACCTTCTGGAACTCGCGAAGATCGTCCCACTCCGACGAGACGTCGCCGTTTTCGAAGAAGGCGAGATCCTGGGTCAGGTAGTCGGCGACGAACGTGCCCTTGATCCCCGAGACGGTCAGTTGGCGGATCTTCGTGGGCGTGAGCCAGTTCACATCGAGCGCGCCGACCGTACCGTTCGCGAATCGGAGCGTACCGATCAGCATGTCCTCGTGCGAGGTGTGGATCCGTCGGGCGATCTGGGCATAGGCCGTTTCGACCGGGCTTTCCAGAACGAAGTTCATCGCGTCGATATCGTGCGAGGCGAGATCCACGACAACGCCGACGTCACGAATGCGATCGGGAAAGGGCCCGACGCGACGAGCTGATACCTGAAACACCGTGCCAACCTGTCCAATGCGGCGTTTCAACTCCTGGATCGCCGGGTTGAACCGCTCGATGTGACCAACCATCAGACGGACCCCGGTGCGGTGCGCGGCATCGATCATCTCGCACGCCTCGGCGACCGTGCTGGCAATCGGTTTCTCGACGAGGACGTGGATGCCGCGCTCGATCGCCTTCATGGTGGTATCGAAGTGGAGGCTGGTGGGCACGGCGATTGAGACAAGATCGATGTCACCGGCGTTGAGCAGGTCATCGATGTCGGTGAAGCCCTTGACGTGATACTGACTGGAAATCCGAGCTGCCGCAGAAGCAGAAATGTCGGCCACGGCAGCCAGCGAGGCGTTGGGCAACTCGTTGTACACCCGGACGTGATGGCGACCCATGGCGCCAAGGCCGATAACGCCGACCCGAAGCTGCGGTTGACTCATGACTCAACCTCTGGCGACACGATCAACAGGCCGCTTCCGGCATCCCGGCTGTTGTATCTGCATCCGCATGCGTCGCAGTTGGCACTCCCACCGTCCCAGACGAGTTTGGTCCCACAGGCACAGGCATACCCGACGATCCGCGCGGGGTTGCCAACGACAATCGCATGATCCGGAACATCCCGTGTGACGACAGCTCCGGCGCCAACCATGGCGTAGCGGCCGATGGTGGTGTCGGGTAGCACCACGGCGCTCGCACCGACCGAGGACCCGTACCGGACCAGAGTCTCGCCAACTGTCCAATCGCTTTCGGATTTCGGGCTGCCATCTAGGTTGATGGCACGCGGGCGCGTGTCGTTGGCAAAGACCACATGTGGGCCGATGAACACGCCGTCCTCGATAGTGACGCCGTGGTAGACCGACACTCGATTCTGAATCTTGACGAAGTTGCCGATCGTCACGTCGAAATCGACGTAGGCACCCTTGCCGACGATACATTGCTCGCCGATCGTCGCGCCTTCACGTACTTGAGCCTCATGCCAGATGCGCGTGCCCGCGCCAACGACAGCGTCAGGCGAGACGTCTGCGGTAGGATGAATCGTGGCGAGTCTAGTTGGCATGTTGGTCGCTCCAGCGATCCAGGACATCATTCAACGCGAGCTGCAATTTCATCACGGTGTCTTCTCGACTGTGGGCATGCGTCACATGCTCAAATCCGCATGCGCCCAAACGAGATCGGCGGTCCGCATGCTCGTAGAGTTCCAACACCGCTGCGGCCAGAGCATCGGGGCGCTCGGCTGGGACGTACATTCCCGCGCCTGCTTCTTCGGTGAGCCGTCGCGCTTCGCCGTCAATGTTGATCACGATCGGTAGAGCGGCAGCCATATAGTCAAACAGCTTATTGGGCCGTGCGCCTTTAACTGCAGCGGTATCACGGTGCACGAGCAGTCCGATATCAGCGGCGCGAAGGTAATCGTCGACGGCGGCTTTAGGGACAGGATCGAGGAATTGGACGTTGCGCAGATCCCGGGCTCGCCCCATTAGCCGTGGCTTGTCAGATCCTCCCCCGACTAAGACGAAGAGAAGGTTACTCTTCTCCACGAGGAGTCGAGCTGCGTCAATGATGACATCGAGTCCATTAGCTGGTCCGTGAGCGCCAATCCAGATCGCGACAGTAGAATGCCCCCAACCGAGAGAATTCCGCATTGAATCCCGCTGTTCGGGAACAAGTGGTTTTGGTCGGCGCGAAGCGTTGGGAACCATTACGATGTTCCGTCGATCGAAGCCTTTCGCTCGAATGCTACGATCAATTCCCTCTGTTAGAGCAACGATAAGGTTGGCTCTGGTGTAGAGGAACCTCTCAAGGGTTTCCAAGGTTTTGATCACTGGCTTGTTGCTCAATCCGAGTTGCACGAGAGACTCGGGCCATAAATCGCGAATTTCAAGTACGAAGGGCACCCGATGCCATTTGGCAAGAATCCAACCTGCGAGACCTGCCAGCAGGTGAGGCGACGACGCCAGAATTACGTCGGGCGCCCGTCGGCGGAAGCCAGCCAAAATACATATCACAAGAAACGAGACCATATTCAAGTAGCGACGCCAATTGTTCCCCGAGTACGGAACTGAGTGCAGCCAAACGAACGGAGTGCCCTGCTCCGACTGTTCGACTTTGGGATGAAGTATGGAAACCGGACGCTCCATCACTTGACGCTTAGGCTCGAAAGGCGATGCAAAGATCGTGGTGCGCCAACCCAATTGAGCGAGGATCGCCGCATGTTCATGCTGCCGCGTAAAGCCCGCCAGGCTGGGAGGGACGGCGTACTGGTCAATGATCCACAGTTCTCGCGCTGTTCCAGATTGCCGTTTGGTTCGAAGAGAGCGTCCCCTGATTAGGCGTAGCGTCAGTAGCGAACCCGCGAATAGCAATACCACTCGCGCCCTTTTCGAAGGATCTTTCCAGAACGACATTGATGCTGGCTTCTTCACGTTGCTGCGAGCTGTTCTTTCATCGCATCGTACGCCTCGACGGTCGCCTTCACTCCTTGCTCAAACGGAACACCAAGATCGAACCCGAGGATTTCCCGGGCGCGGGTGATGTCCGCGAGTGAGTCGCGGATATCGCCGGGGCGGGGTGGCTGATAGTCCGGGTCTGGCTCGACGCCGATCTCCCGGGCGATCAGCGCGAGCGCATGGTTGACGGACACCGACGTGTCCGAGGCGAGGTTCATCACCTGCCCGGCGGCCTCCGGCACGCGGCCGGCGAGCATGTTTCCCTCGACCACGTCGCTGATGTAGGTGAACCCGCGCGACTGCTCGCCGTCGCCGTAGATCGCGGGCCGCTCGCCGGACATCAGCGCCCGGATGAACTTCGGCGTCACCGCGGCGTAGGGCGAATCGGGGTCCTGGCGCGGCCCGAAGACGTTGAAGTATCGCAGGCTGACCGTTTCGATGTCATACAGGGTGTTGAACACGGTGCAGAGCTGCTCGCCCGAGAGCTTGGAAATCGCGTACGGCGATAGCGGGTTCGGCGTCAGATCTTCGTGTTTCGGGGAGATCGGGGAATCGCCGTAGACGGACGACGACGAAGCGAACACCACGCGGCGCACGCCGGCGTCGCGGGCGGCGACCAGCAGGTTGAGGGTGCCGGTGACGTTGACGTCGAAGGTCGTCTGCGGGTCCTTGACCGAGCGCGGTACCGAGGCGAGCGCGGCCTGGTGGTAGATCAGCTCGATGCCGTCGACGGCGTGTGCCAGCGCAGCGGGGTCGCGCAGGTCGGCGTCGTGCTCGTCGATATCTCCGGCCACGTGCGCCAGGTTGCGGCGATGGCCGGTGGCGAGATTGTCGAGTACCCGCACCTCCGCTCCTTCGCGAAGAAGGCGGTCAACGAGGTGTGAGCCGATGAACCCGGCACCGCCAGTTACCAGTACCCGCATGTGTAAAATCCCTGATTGCTGGTGCGTGTGCCGAGCGGGCGCTATTGCCCTTTGAAGCGGAGGACGACGCGAACGGTATGGAGCAGGATGCGAATTTCCATCCAGATCGTCGCGAACTGGATGTAGTAGAGATCGTACTCCAGCTTCGTGCGGAGCTCATCCAGTGTGCCCGCGTAACGATACGAGATTTGCGCCCAGCCGGTCAGGCCCGGCTTGACGGCGAGTCGCATCGGGAATTCGGGTATCTCGGCTTCGATCCGTGCCATGTGCTCGGGGCGCTCCGGCCGGGGGCCGATAACGCTCATGTCGCCGCGGATGACGCACCAGAGCTGCGGCAGCTCGTCGATGCGGGTCCGGCGCATGAACCAGCCGAACCGCGTCACGCGCGCGTCGTTCGCGGTCGCGAACGCGGCTCCATTGGCTTCGGCGTCGGCCACCATCGATCGGAACTTGTGAATGCGGAACCGCCGGCCGCCCTTCCCGAGGCGAGTCTGGGAGTAGAAGACCGGGCCCGGCGAGTCCAGCTTGATGCCGAGCATGATGATCGGCAGGAACGGCAGCAAGACGACGCCGAGCGCGAGGGAGAACAGCAGATCCAGCGACCGCTTGAACATCCGCAGTCGCCTGGATGGGCCCCGTTCGATTGCCGCGGCCAGAAGATCGGGGTTCCAGCGAAGGAACTGCAAGGGAACCATTCCGAGTCGTTGACAGTGCGAAAGTGAAGCCTGTGTCAGGTCCAGATCGGCAGGCAAGAAATGCGGACTCGAACTCGCCGTTCGCGTCACGAGTCTGGGCGCGCCGTGCGGGGTCGTGGCAAAATTCTGGCTTCCGGCTCGACGGGAAGAAGACTGGCTCGAGGTTGCTTCGTTGCGGAGCGGCTCGGCGATCATCGCGACCACCTCACCGGGTCTTCATGCCCGCGGCTCACGGCCGGAGATGCCATGAATGCTGACGTGGGTTGCAAACTACCTGATCGTCCCGACGGGCGTCGAGCGTCACCGTCATCGTGTGTTGTCGCTGACAAGACCCCTCACCCCTTCGGTGGTGCGCGATTTTTCCGACTCGCTGGACGAGCACGGAATCCTCATCGCATACCGATACCTCCCACCACGACGATACCAGATATGAACGAACACCCGCAAGGTGTCACGACGTCCATCCATGATATTATGCCACGAATTCATGGCGCATCCCACGTGCTCGCGGTCGGCGCTGTAGTATTGTTTCGATCGGTTGCCGCCCAGACCGCTTTCCGGGCCTTACTACTTCCAGGGAACACGCGTGGATCTCGACCTCCGACAATTGCTGCAAATCGCCCGCCGACGCTGGTGGATCGTGGTGCTGATGATGCTCGTCGCCGGCACCGCCGCGTACGTCTCGGCCAACCGCGAGACGCCGATGTACTCGGCCAGCGCGACCATGCTCGTCTCGCCCGGGCAGGGCGTGATGGACTACAACTACAACTCGATGTTGGCGACCCAGTACCTCGCCGAAACCTACCCCCAGCTCATCACCAATGCCGACATGTACGAGCGTGTCGCCGACGCGCTCGGGCTCGACGAGGTGCCGGGCAGCATCTCGGCGTCGGTGGCCGAAGGATCGCAGCTGGTGGTCGTGTCGGTCACCGACACCGATCCCGAGCGGGCGGCGCTGGTCGCCAACACCGTCGTGAGCGAGTTCCAGGACTACACCGCCGAGCGGGCGAAGGAGCGGGCCGACACCGCGCGGAGTCTGCTCGACAATCAGATCGAGGCGATCGACGAGCGGATCGAGGAGATCGATGCCCGTCTCGACGAGCTGGACACCGCCGCGAACCGCAACGACACGGCGGCGCAGCGGGAGATCGAGGCGTTGACCGAGGAGCGAGCCTCGCTGAGCGCCTCGAAGGTCGAGCTCAATACCAATGCCGTCACGATCGGGGCGCAGACGATCGCGTCCAGCCCGAGCGTCGAGCCGGCGGGATCGGCGGTCGCGCCGTCGGAGCCGTTCGCGCCTCAGCCGCGGCGCTCGGCGCTGCTCGGGGTGTTCGTCGGGTTGCTGCTCGGGGTCGGGCTCGTGGCGCTGCTGGAGTTCCTCGACAACACCGTCAAGCCGGAGCAGAACATCCAGGAGCTGGCCGGTGCTCCGCTGCTGGCGACGATCCCGTCGCTGGGCAAGCTCAAGGCGGGTGGCGGGCAGGTCTACGCGATGTCACAGCCGCAATCGGGCGCCGCCGAGGCGGTTCGTCTGCTGCGCACCAATCTCGAGTTCGCCTCCGCCACGGCCGACATCGGCAGCATCACCGTCACCAGCCCGGGCGCCGGCGAGGGCAAGAGCACGACGGTCGCCAATCTCGGCGTGGTGCTGGCCCAGGCGGGGCTGAACACGGTCGTGATCGACGGCGATCTGCGCAAGCCGACCCAGGCGCGCATCTTCGGCGTGCCGAACGACACCGGGCTCACCACGCTGCTCACCCACCCGGACGAGGATTGGACAGAGGCTGCGCGGAAGGTGGCGCTGCCGGGATTGCGGCTCATTCCGAGCGGTCCGCTGCCGCCGAACCCGTCGGATCTCGTCAGCTCGACGCGGTTCGAGGATCTGCTGGCGCGCATCGCCGCCGATGTCGATATCGTGATCGTCGACTCGCCGCCGGTGCTCGCCGCCAGCGATGCGCTGGCCATTGCACGGCACACCGATGGGGTCGTCGTCGTGTGCCACTCCCACCAGACGCGCACCGACGCGGTGCGGCATGCCACGCATCTCATCCACCATGGTGGTATCCGACTTGTGGGGGTGGTACTCAACCGCCAGCGTGGGCAGCAGGGCGCGTCGTATTACGGGGAGTACTACGGCACCGCCGCCGCCACGACCGGCGACTGACCGTCTCATTCCGTCGTGACGCTCGCTGGCACCCGCGATCGGGGATGATCGCGGCCTCCAGCAATTTGGCGAATGGTATTTGCATATACGAAGTATTGACCTGGCTCGTAAGTGTACGTACATTAGTGGCAGTACCCGTTCATCCCGAGCATTCCCCTCACCACATCCCTATACGCCGGCCGACCTGCACGGCCGGTGTTGGAGAGGCTGTGCCTCTGCGAGTCGCTGCAGGAACGTGAACCGAAAGGAGGTCGCGACAGATCGGACAGCATGCGCGGGACGATGGGCGGAACCGAACATGTCGTTGGAAACACGAAAGGCGATGGTCGATGTCTGTGGAGACACCTGGCACTGGTGGCATGCATGGCGACGAGAGATTCCCGACAGCGAGGAGCGCCGGCCTGATCGTCACGAAATCGGATGGTGAGTTGATCATCTATGACGTGGCGGCGAAGCACATCCATCAACTGAACGCCGTGTCGGCCGCTGTTTGGCGACAGTGCGACGGTCGGCGGACGATGTCGGAGATAGGCGCGGCAGCCTCCGCGGAGCTCGGCGCGACCGTCAACACGGACGCGGTGGCGCTGGCTCTCGCCAAGTTCGACGACGCCAACCTGCTGACGCAGACGGCAAACGTTCCCCGGGAGAGCCGACGCCGGTTCGCCCGCAAGGCGGCGCTGTTCGGTGTAGCCGCTGTGCCGGCGGTCGTCTCGATCACCGCCCCGCTTGCGAGCGCCGCAGCCAGCAGTTGCAAGGGAGATCCCGAGAACCCGATCGATAGTTGTGGAAACAAAAGCAATCGCGTCGGGTTGTGTTGTCGGTACAGCGACGTTTTGGGCCAGATGAGGGTCGGGAAATGCAGCTCCAGTCTTGTATGCATTCCCCTGGCATGATCATCTGCTGACCGGACTGGTGCGTGGGGTATCCGTGTCGGCATATCGTGGATCGATGCGCGCCAGCATCCGGCCGGTCGATCCCCGGTCCGATAGGCCCGGGTACTGGTGTACAGTTGTCGCAACCGCCAAAAGCGGCGGATCGACTCCTTCGAACGGTTCCGGCCGACACGCGGACGATCTGCATGTCCCTCGCACCATCCTCCGCTGACGATACGGCGCGCGCTGATCCCGGTAGCATGACCCCGTTCGCGATCGCGACCTTCGGACTCCGCATCGGCGTCGAGATTGCCGCGCCGGAGATGATCGACGACGCGCTGCGACGGCTGCCGCCCGGCTGGAAGCCGGCCGCGTGGCGCGATCTCGACCGGATGGTGTGCCTCCTGCCGGGCGGCGACGATCGCTACCGACTGCGGATCGACGACGAGCCGTTCGTCTCGCCGATGACACGCGAGACCACGCTCGACGCCTTCGAGAATGCGTTCCAGTACTACGTCGCCGAGTTCGCGACGCCGTGGCTGTTCGTGCACGCCGGCGTCGTCGGCTGGCAAGGGCGGGCGATCGTCATCCCCGGCCGGTCGCACGCCGGCAAATCGACGCTGACCAAGGCGCTGGTCGACGCGGGCGCGACCTATCTTTCCGACGAGTACGCGGTGATCGGGGCGGACGGGCTGGTGCGACCCTACCCTCGCCCGCTCTCGCTGCGGGAGGGACCGTTCGGCCCAGCGGGCCGGCTTGACCTGACGGGACGGACACCGGAGCGCGATGCTGCCATGCCGATCGGGCTGGTGGCGGCGCTCCAGTTCGATGCCGAAGCAGGCTGGGCGGTCGAAGAGATCACCCGCGCCCAGGGGATCATGGCGATGTGCGACAACACCGTCGCGATCCAGCGGCGACCGCAGGACACCCTCGACTATCTCACCCGCGCGCTTGCCGGCGCCCGTGCGATCCGGGGGACGCGTGGAGATGCCATCGAGTCCGCCGAACGCGTGCTGCGGGCGCTGGCGGCTCCGG
>JAEVYR010000269.1 GCA_023392645.1 Chloroflexota bacterium
TCACTCGGCAGCGAGATCCGATCCTTGAGCGCGAGCTGCCGGCCGATGCCGACCGCCGCAATGACCGCCCATACCAGCACCCACCACCACGACACCTCGGCCGTGGCGACCGCGAGACCCTCCTCCAGCTCCTTGGTGTCGACCTGGTCGAAGACCAGCATCACGCCGCTGATGACCATCGACGCCCCGGCTATGGCGGTATTGACGATCACCGCGTAAATCGGCAGGTTCAACGCGTAGGCGACCACGATCAAGGCGGCCATACCAGCCGCGGCGAACAGGAACAGTACCCACCCGGAGCTGATGCCGATCGCCTGGGCCAGCGTGGTCGCCAGCAGCGCCCCCGCCGATCCCGCCGAAATAAGCACCCCGGCGTACCACCAGAACCACGCGACCGCCGCGAACACCAGGCCAACAACGATGCCGACGATCCACCCGGTAACGGTGCTCAGCAGGCCATCGCCGAAGATCGCCTCGATGGCGATGGCGCCGGTGAAGAAACCGGTCACGAGCCCCAACAGGGGCAGCACGGCGAAAAACACATGAATACCGATGAAGGCGATTGTGAGGCCAAACACGACCAGAAAAATGCCGATGAGGATGTCCATGATCCACTCCCTGAAAAGGCTGTCGCGCGCCGGCTCACATGCCGAGCAGCTTCGCCTTGGCGGCGGCGAACTCATCAGCCGTCAGGATGCCCTGTTGGTGCAGCTCGCCGAGACGCGCCAGCTGCGAGATCATGTCGTCCCCCGCGCCAGCCGATTCGGCCGCTGGCGCCATCTGGGTTCGCACCTCCTGCGCCTGGATCTGGTTGACCTGCTCCTGCAGGTCGGCGAGCTGGAACTGCTGCGCCTGTCGCTGCGACGCCGCCTGATGCCGCTGTGCCTGCTTGCTCGCCACAGACCCCGACACCGCCGTGGCGGTGCCGGCGATCACCGCCGTCCGTCCCACCGTTCTCGCCAGCCCCGGCCCGCGCTGGCCCGCAGTTTGTCGTCGCCTCAACATGATCTCGTTCCCTTCACGCCGGAGGCCGATGCCTCGCGCACGTCTAGTGATTCATAACCAGTTGCTCAACCACCGGGCGCGGTATGCGCTCGCTGATCAACACGTCGCCGTGGGCATCGGCGATCGTTCGCACCATGTCCCGCGCCCAGGTGTTTTCGACCAGCACCAAAACCGCCGAGCTGTCGTTCGCCAGTGAATCGGCGAGCAACAGCGCGTCCTCGTCCGTGAGATACCCGAGGACATCGCCCACGATCGCGTCCCACCCCCGATAGGCGGCATCGTCGAGATCCGACAACTCCCGGACTCGTGCCTCGCCGCTGGCATCCTTGACCAGGAACAGCAGGTCGATGACGCGAATCGTGCCAGCTGCGATGAGCGACGCGATCCCCGACATGACCTCGGATGAAAGCTCCGACCCGGGAAACCTCACCGCGATGAAATCGACCGGCGCGTGCGACATATCGACCTTCCTCCACTGACCACGCCTCAGATACATCTCCTCGTGCTTCGGGTGTTCTGTCATGGCACATCTCCTCGTCATGGTGCAATCGGACGCGAAACGAACAGGTCCATTCCCAGGCTTCGCGAGAGAAACCGGGCGACGAGCTGGCCCTTGACGCTGTTGCCGGCCCGGTCCAGCGGCGGGGCGAACGTGCCGAGCCCACCCTTGCCGGGCGATACCGTCACGATCCCGCCCCCGATGCCGCTCTTGCCCGGCAGGCCGATCTCGAACAACCAGTCGCCGGAGGTCTCGTACATGCCCGCCGTGGCCATCACCGCCAGGGCGTAGTGGCAGACGGCCGGTTCCACGACGCGCTCGCCGGTGAAGGGATTGACCCCGCCGCTGGCGAGCGTCGCGCCCATCACGGCGAGATCCCTGGCAGTAACGTTGAGCGAGCATTGCCGCGTGTACAGATCGATCGCCTCGACCGGATCGCAATACATCCGGCCCATGCCGTGCAGCACGCTTGCGATGCCGCGGTTCCGGTGATTCGTTTCCGACGCCGACGCATACACCTCCTCGTTCAGCGGGAGCTCCCGGCCGGCGAACCGCGACAGCCCCTCGTGGATGAACGACCACCGCTGCTCCGCGTTGTCGCCCGCAGCGAGGCTGGTGGTCATGATCGCCCCCGAATTGACCATCGGGTTCGTGCGCCCGTCCTGGCTCCGCTCGATCGCTTCCAACGAGTTGAACGGCAGCCCGGTGCTGTTCGCGCCGAGCTTGCCTCGCGCCTCCGCCGGACCGACCACCTGGCAGACGAGCGCGAAGACGAATGGCTTGGACACGCTCATGATCGAGAACTCGTGCTCGGTGTCCCCGGCGGACGCCACCGCGCCTTCGGCCCCGACGACGCAGATGCCGAAGAGGTCGGGCGAAACCCGAGACAGGGCCGGGTAGACATCGGAGACCGCCCCGTCGCTGTTCGATACGAAGCGCCCGTGCGCGTCATCGACCAGCCGCTGCACCAGCCCCGGCGAAGGCAGGTGCCCGGTGGAAACGTTGCCAAACACTGGTGCGCCGTCACCCGGACGTGCCAGCATGCGCGCCTCCTTCCCCGTCTACAACGGCCAAACCAGCAGCACCAGAACCACTGCCACCACGTAGTACACGGCCATTACCGGCAGGCCGAACTTCCAGTAATCGCCGAAGCGGTAGCCAGCCGGCTCCATTACCATCAGATTCGCCGGAGTCGCGATCGGCGTCAGCAACGCGGCCGCGGCGGCGACGTTGAGGCACATGAGCATCGCCATCGGCGAGTACCCACCCTCGACCGCCACCGAGATGGTGATGGGGATCAGGATCAGCGCCGTGGCGGTATTGCTGATGAGCTGCCCCAGCACGGCGGTGACGACGAACAGCCCGGTCATGATGAGGAACGGACCGCCATCCCCGATGGCATCCAGCATCCCGCTTGCGAGCGTCTCGGCGGTGCCGCTGTCGGTGATCGCGGTCGACATCGGAATCATCGCGGCAACGAGGATCAGCGTCGTCCACGACATCGATCGGTGTGCCTGCTCGACCGTGACCACCCGCAACAGCACCATGGCCATCGCCGCGAGCAGGCAGGCAACCGCCGCCGGAACAATTGCGGTGCTCAACAGCACCACCATCGCGGCGAGTACGACCAGCGCGGTCGGGGCCTTCGAGCCGAGGGGGATCGTCTGTCGCCGAATTGAGTCGGGCGTGTCGACGAGCACGACATTCGGATCGGCCGTGTGCTCATCGAGCGCCTCCCAGCGCCCCTGCAACAACATCGAGTCGCCGGACTTGAGCGTTGCTTCCTCGACCCCGAGATCCGTGCCATGCCGCTGGACGGCAAGGACGACAAGCTCGCCGCTGTCCGTCACCATCCCGGGGAAGACCCTGTCGCCGATGTATTCGGAGCGCGGGGTGATGATGACCTCCGCCACGCCGAACTCCTTCGTGACCAGCCCGCTATCGAGCTCGCCGGAGGAGCCGTCGGCGATGCGACGGAGGCGGTTGTCGTGGGCGAAGCTCTCCAGCTCATCCTTCGGACCGCGGACAGTGATTCGGTAGCCTTCGTTGATCACCGACTCCGTCTTCGGCGATCCACTCTGGTCCTTCACGCTGACCACATGCACATCGGCATGTAGAGCGTCGACCAGGTCGGCAGCCCTCAATCCAATGAACGGCGAGGCACTGGCGATTTCGTAGCGGACCAGATCCTCTTCCCGCAGGTATTGACCCCGGAGCGCGGCCGGCAACTTGCTGAGATCCCGCGAGAACGATTTCGCCGTTCGCTCTGGCAGCAGCCGCGGGCCGAGCAGAACGCTCACCAGGACGGTGCCGATCAGGAGCGGCACGCCGACGATCGCAATCTCGAAAAACCCGATCGGCCCCGCGCCGGCGTCGTCAGCGGCCGCCGATACCAGCAGGCTGTCCGGCGACCCGGTCCGCACCAGGAGGGCGCCCGCATGAGCGGCAAACGCGGCCGGCATGAGCATCTTCGACGGCGAGTCGCCCATCCGCACCGCGAGCACGACCACCATCGGATAGAGCGCCGCGACCGCGCCGTTCGGCGTGATCAACGCCGACAGCACCGCCACGGCGAGCATCGCCAGCACCAGCATCCGGACCTGGCTGCCGCCGGCATGGCGAATCACAAGCTGCCCCGCCCACGTCGTGACGCCGGCGGCGTCGAGCCCTTCCGCGACGACGAACAGCGCCGCGATGAGGATCACGGTCGGGCTCGCGAATCCCGCGAACGCCTCGTCCAGGCTCACGACGTCGGTCGCCCAGAGGGCCAGCGCGACGCCGAGCGCGACGGTACCCACCGGCAGCCGATTCCAGACGAACACGAGCACCGCGACCGCCAGGATTGTCAGGATGATGGCCTGGTCGCCCACGACTCGCCTCTCCCTGTTCGCTCGGCGCGGCGCCTACATGTCGACCGGGTAGCCCGGTCCCCACGGTATCCCGAGAAGGAACCAGACCACGAACAGCACGATCCAGACAATCCCCATGATCAGCGAGTACGGGATCATCAGCGAGATGATCGTGCCGATCCCCGCGTCCTTCTTGTAGCGCTGCGCGATGGTGACGATGAACGGGAAGTACACCATCAGTGGTGTGAGCGTGTTCATCGGCGAGTCACCGATGCGGTAGGCCGCCAGCAGCGTCTGCGGCGCCACGTCGAGCCGCACGAAAATCGGGATGAAGATCGGCGCGAAGATGGCCCACTTCGGCACGACACCCGGGATGATCAGGTCGAGCAGGAGGATGACGATGATGAAGCCAACCAGCAGCGGAATCGCCGAGATATCGGCGCGCTCCAAGAGGTCGGCGAGCGCGATCGCGATGACGGGCGGCAGGTGGGAGTAATTGAAGTACGCGATGAACTGGGCGATCATCAGGAACATCAGCACCAGGCCACCCAGGCCATTGAAGGTTTTCGTGATAGCGGCGATCACGTCGTCCGCGCTCTTCACCGTGCCGGCACCGACGCCGTAGGCGACGCCCGAGACGAGGAAGAACAGCGCGATGATGAACAACAGGCTGTCCATGAACGGCGTGTTGCCGATGATGTCGCCCGTTTCCGGATCGCGCAGCGGCGCGTCCGGCAGCGCCGTCGCCAGCACGACGAGGACCAGGACCGCCAGGAACCCGAACAGCGCGTAGCGCAATCCCTTCGCTTCGGCCGCCTGCTCCTCCGGCGTCTGCGTTACCGCGGCCTCCGCGTCGCCCTCGTTCGCGGGGTCCCATGGTCCGAGGCGCGGTTCGATGATGCGCTCCGTCACCACCGTGGCGACCACGCACAGCAGCAGCATCGAGACGACCGAGAAGTAGTAGTTGTTCACCACCGTGAGCGTCTCGGCGCCCGTCGTGCCGATCGCCTCGTTGGCGATCTCGGTGATCATCGCGTCGATCGGCTGGGGAATGATGTTCGCCGCGAAGGTGGCGGCGACACCGGCGAACCCGGCGGCCATGCCGGCGATCGGGTGCCTCCCGAGCGCCAGGAACGCGACCGCGGCGAGCGGAATGAGGATCAGGTAGCCGGCATCCGAGGCCACGCTCGAAACCGCGCCAACCAGGATGATGAGGAACGTGATCAACCGCCGCGGCGCGGACGCCACCAGCTTGCGGATCAGCGCGTCCATCATCCCGGCGCCCTCGGCCGCGCCGGCGCCCATCATCGCGATGAACGTCACGGCGACGACGCTGAACCCGGCGAAGTTCGAGACGAACGTGGTGAAGAGGAACCGGATGCCTTCAACGTCCAGAAGCCCCTGAACCGAGATCGTCACCTCGTGGACATCGAAGGCCTGCTCATCCGGGTAGGCTTCCGAATCGATGACGGTCCCGGTGGTGTCTTCGTAGTAATTCGGCACGGTCTCGACCGGGACCGGCTCGGCGATCGTCTCGGTGACGCTGACATCCATCCAGTCGAGCACCTGCGACAGGATGATGATGAATATGATCAGATACAGGAACATGAGAACGGCATTCGGCACCTTGTTGCCGACCTTCTCGATTCCGTCCAGCATGCGCTCGGTCAGTGACCGCTCCGTGGCGACCGCGTTCGCGCTCATGAGCCTGCTCCTTCACCCATCACGATCGTTGATGTTCGTGACCAGCGCCTTGCCGGTTCGACGGCGCGCCGTCGCATCATTGCTCGCCCCAAAGCTGCGCGAGACTGACGCAGACGTCGGTGGCCCGGCGCATGTCCTGCACGCTGATCCACTCCAGCGGCCCATGGATGTTCTGCATGCCGGTGAAGAGATTCGGGGTCGGCACGCCCATTTCGGTCAGGCGCGAGCCATCGGTGCCACCGCGCGTCGGCGTCGAAAATGGCTCGATGCCGTTCCGGCGGCAGGCCTCCCGCGCCAGGTCGACGGGGCGCATGTCGTTCTCCAGCCAGTAGCGCATGTTGCGGTACTGCGGCGTGATCTCACAGGTGATCCGGGCCCGCGGCTCGGTCGCCGCCACCGCCTCGCACACCTGCGTCAGAAGGGCGCCATGGGCGGCCAGCAGGTCGTTGTCGAAGTCGCGCAGGATGAACTGCATCTCCGCGACCGCGGCGCCGCCGCCCATCGTGTACAGGTGGATGAACCCCTGCCGATCGTCGGTCGTTTCCGGCGTCAGCGTCACATGCGGCAGCGCCATCACAATCTTCGCGGCGAGGTGAAGCGCGTTGACCAGCACGTCCTTCGCCTGCCCGGGGTGGATCGAAACGCCCTCGATGTGTACGACCGCCTTGTCGGCCGAGAACGTCTCGTACACCACCTCGCCCACCTCGGCGCCATCGAGCGTGTAGGCGAAATCGGCCTTGAGGTCGCCCGGAAGCGAGGCATGAACGCCGCGACCAATCTCCTCGTCGGGCGTGAAGCAGATCCGGATCGGCCCGTGCGGGATGTCGCTGTTGTCGAGCAGGTGGCGCGCCATCGCCATGATGATGGCGACGCCGGCCTTGTCATCGGCGCCGAGCAGCGTCGTACCGCTCGCGGTGATGATGTCCTCGCCGGTGTTTTCGGCGAGGTAAGGCGATTCCTCGGCGGAGAGCACCTGCGTCGGATCGTCCGGCAGGGCGATATCCTCGCCGTTCCAGGCGCGGTGGACGATCGGTTTGACGCCGGTGGCGTTGAACCCCGGCGCCGTATCGACATGGGCGAGGAAGGCGATCGTCGGCACGTCGCGCTCGACCGTGGCGGGGATGGTCGCCAGCACCGCGCCGTAATCGGTCAGCGTGACGTCCTCGGCGCCGATCTCCTCCAGCTCGTTCACGAGCAGCCGCAGCAGGTCGAGCTGGATCGCCGTGCTGGGCGACGTCGACGAGGTCTCGTCGCTCTGCGTGTCGATGCGGGCGTATCGCACCAGTCGGTCTTCGAGCTCCCGTTCGAGCGAGGTGGTCATATTCAGTCCTCTGCTTCGCCGTTGAAGGGCGAGATCGATTCCGCCAAAGCAGTCAAAGTGTTGCGCCGGGCGGGAATGGTGGCATGGTACAAACCGACCATTTCCCCGGAAATGGTCCATACACATCGCAAGCGACGGTCACGACGCCGTGATCCAGCATTAAAGCAGATGATGCCCGATAGTGCAGGTGAGGTGTTGACCGCGCTCGCCCGTTGAAGCGGTCAGGTGCGTGTGCTGAGCGGAGCGAAGACGCATCCCGCCACCGACGACGCTCGCTACTCGAGCAGTCCCAGCTCGCGGGCACGGGCGACGGCCTCCTGGCGGTTTTTCGCGTGAAGGCGCTGGCCGGCCCGGACGAGGTGGTTGCGCACGGTGTTGGTGGAGATGAACATTGCTGCCGCGATCTGCTGGTTGGTGCGCCCCTCGGCAACGAGGCGCAGCACTTCAAGCTCCCGCTTCGAGATCGCGGCCGTGTCACCATGCTTATCGGCGCCCAGAATGTCCCGCAGCTCCCGTCGAACCGGCTGGTACTCCAGTTGCTCCGACCAGACGTCCGCGAACTTCGTCAGCGTGTCGAACCCCGGCACGTAGAGCGCCCGCACGAACCCGCCGCGAGCGCCGCGATCGAGCGCGCTCCGCAGCACGACCCGAGCCTGCTCCTCTCGACCGAGGTGGTGCAGGGCGACGGCCCACCGCGCCGACACCATCACCACTTCGGACCACCGCCGCCGGGCAACCGCCTCTTCCATCAAGGCCTCGGCCGCGTGGGCCGCCGCTTCGTACCGCTCGCAGGCGAGATCGAGCCCGATGGCGAGGATTCGGTAATTGATATCGCCGAAAACGCGCACCCACGGCATCTCCGTCGAGTCGACATCCCCAAGCCAGCTCTCGACCATCGGGTATTCCGCGCGCTCCAGCCAGATGCGAGCGAGCAGGTGCACCATTTGCGCTTTTTCCGGAAGGCGGCGGAGGCGCGGAAGATGGTCGGTCGCCCACTGCTCCGCCTCGTCTCGACGTCCATCGGCCAGCAGCAGCCGCGCCTTCGCCACCATCGCATGGCGATGCCAGGGGCGCGGCTCGCTGCCCATGGCCGCCTCGATCAATGCATATTCGCGCCACGCGGCCTCCATGTCGTTGCGTTCGATCAGCAGGCTGATCAACCGGCAGCGCACAAACGGATCGATACCCGCACCGTCCAGGTACGGCTGTATCTCCGCGAGGATCAGGCGGTATTTGGTGATCGCGGAATTCACATCGCCCCGGATGGCGTACCCGTTCGCCCGCCCGGGCGCGATGATGAACCAGCTCCAGAGCTCGTCCAGCGGAAGCTGGCCGGCGCAGGCTTCGGCTTCCTTGAACGCGGCGGCCGCGTTGTCGTCGCGCCCATCGAGGAATGCGAGCTCGCCGAGCAGCGTCGTGCCGTACATGCGCTCCACCACGGCCTCGCTCGGCAGCCGCGCGAGCGCATCGATCAGGGCTTCCTTCGCCTCCTGCTCGCGACCGGCGAAGGATGCCAGCGCCCCACGCCCGAGCGACATGCGACCCAGGTGAAGGGGGCTGCCCGACATCATCGCACGAGACTCCAGCTCATCAAGGACCGCGGCCGCGCCAGCCATGCGATTGGACCCTGATCCTGCCATGGCGATGAAGTTCCACCAGGCAAGATCGAGGCTACGCTCGAGTGCGCGCTCGGGCACTCGCCCGAGCCATTGCTCCAGCCTCTCGAAGTCGCTGCGATCGGCAAGGTGCCGGCACAGCGGCTCCAGCAGCGCGATCATTACCGGCGAAACCGGCATCTCCAGGGCGATCCTCGCGGCTTCCTCGAGCTCGCCCGCCGCGATGAGCCATGCCGCTGCTCGCTCCGCGCGCTCTTCCGCAAGGCGCTCCGGCACGCGGTCGCGGATCTGGCGCCGAAGACTCTCCCGCACGAGACCGTGGTAACGATACCGGTCAGGGTGAGTCGCGTCCTGTCGCAGGAAATGAAAGTGTCGGTCGACTCTTCCGAGCGTATCGCCGAGGTCGACACCGAGCGCCACCCCGCACAGTTCCGACGACAACCAGGGCAGTCCGGCGGTCGCCAGCACGAATTCGCGTAGCTCGGGAGGCAGGGGAGCGAGGAGCTCTTGCTCGACGTACTCGTCGAGAGCAGCGCCAAACGCCTTGTCGTCGCGGGATTCCCACGTGGCCGATGCGGCCGCGCGGCCCCGCTCCAGCCCCAGCAGCACCACCGCCGCGACCCAGCCATCGGCGGCCGACACGATCCGGTCGACCTCCTCCCGCGAGAGCCCGGCGGGCGCCAGCGCGTGCAGCACCGCCTCGGCCTCCGTCGGGGTGAGCCGCAGCTCGTCACTGCCGAGCTCGCGCACGTGTCCAGATGCCCGCAGGCGTCCGAGCCGCAACGGTGGCGCGTGCCGCCCGATCACCATCAGCCTGAGCGAGCTGCCCTGCAGCGCCAGCAGGTCATCGATGATGTGCGCGCAGGCCGAATCCGGCGCAGCCTCCCAGTTGTCGATCACCAGGCAGGCATCCCGATCGAGCAATCGAACGGCGGCGAGCAATGCGTCGCGCTCCCCGTCGTCCCGCACCGTACGAGGTTGCGGGACATCGGCGACGCCGAGTGCGACCTGCAAACCGCGATGGAGCGCGGCCGCGAACGCCTCTGCATCGTGAATGCTGCCATCGAACACGACCCAGGCGACCGGCATCGACGCCCGGTGCGACCACTCCAGCGCGAGCGCCGTCTTGCCGGCACCTGCCTCAGCGACAATCAGCGTGAGCGCCGCCTGATACGGGAGATCGATGTGGTCGATGAGGCGCGGGCGTGGAACGTAGCCGAACGGCAGCCGCGCCATGGGAACGGCGCGGCTGCGTCCGTTGGGCAGCGGTGTGAACGAGGGCCCTTTGGGGGCTGTTGGGTCGGCCATCGATGATCCCCGGGCAACGTCTATAAGGTAAGCGGCTTCCGTCATCGGCCCCGCCTTGCCACGTCATCGGACCCCATATCGCTCGGCTCGACTCCTCCAAGGCGCTGATACCGAGCCGGACGCGTGCGATTCCCAGTCGTTGCGTTATGGTACACGGATTAGTACATTCGGACGAAGAGAATCTCTCGAAACTGGTCACCTGGCTTGGGTATGCTGCCGACAATCGGCTGCATGCCCGGATCGCCGTCGAAAGCGCGCTTCCGGCCTGCATCACATGGATTGGTTGGATGCACGGACGGACGGTCGTCATGAGCAAAATCCTCACATTGGTCCTGGCGATCATCTGGCTCTTCCAGCCAGCGACACCGGCCGCCGCGCAGGAAGCGATCTCTCCCGGCCAGGAGCTCGCCGATCGCTACGTCCCCGTCGCCTATGTGCGGGAGCAGGAGCACGCCTGTGCCGTGCCGCCCGGTGGCGGCGAACCCTACCTTCCCGTACCGGTGGAGATGGTTCTCGGCAACGAGCGTGTCCTGATCCGCGACAGCGAGAATGGCGATCAGGTAATCGCCAACGGTGCTGACGCGGCCGAGCTGAAGACCTTTGGTCCCGAAACCTACATGGATTTCCCCGGCGATCCTCGCCGGCCGGGCTGCACCTACGAGACGGACGAGCGCGTCCGCATCGAGGAGCTCGACCTCGTCCCGACGACCTATGTGCACATCGTCCACGACGAGGAAGGGCAGCGCCTCGCCCTCCAGTACTGGTTCTTCTGGTACTTCAACGACTGGAACAACACGCACGAGTCCGACTGGGAGATGATCCAGCTCTTCTGGGACGACGTTGACGGCGTCGAAGGGGCGCTGGAGCGGCCGCCGGATCGCGTCGGCTACTCCCAGCACGGCAACGGTGAGATGGCCGACTGGGGTGACCCGAAGCTGGAGCTCGAGGACGAAACGCATCCGCGCGCCTACCCCGCCGCCGGGTCCCATGCCACCTTCTACTCGAACGAGACATTCCTGGCATGGGGAGAGCGCAACTCCGGCTTCGGCTGCGACGTTTCTCGCGGCCCATCGGTGCGCACAGAGCTGAACGCCGTGCTGGTGCCCGACGAAATCGATCCGGACGGCGATTTCGCCTGGCTGCTCTACGAGGGCCGCTGGGGAGAACGCCAGCCGGGGCCGTTCAACGGCCCGGTCGGGCCCAACCTCAATTCCCGGTGGATCGATCCGTGGGAAGCGTCCGACAACTGGCGCCCGTTCAGCATCGTCGTTCCCGGCTCGAAGGCGCTTGGCCCGACGATGACCGACGCGTTCTGCGGGCTGACCGAGGCGGGGTCGCGCGCGCTCATCTTCGCCGTCGTCTACCCATGGATCGGGCTGCCCGCGTTCGTTGCCGTCATCGCTGCTTTCGCGCTCCTTTTCTACCGTTCCCGCACACTTTTCCGGCGGTCATTGCGGCTCTACCGGGACCACTGGAAGGTGTTCGTCGGCATCGGGCTGGTCGCCATCCCGATCGGGATCGCCTTCAACCTGCTCCAGGCGTTCCTTATCACGCGGAATCCGCTGGAATACGTGGTCGAATGGTTCGACAACACCGCTGGCGCCCGCCTGACGGCAGTGGCCGCGATCGGCGGCGTGCAGCAGATCGCGATGCTGTTGATCATCTCGCCGGCAGTGATTCAGGCCGTGCTCGATGTCCATCGCGGGGAACGCGCCGGCGTCGTGCGCTCCTACCGTCTCGCCGCCCGGCGGTCGATGGCGATCGGCATCGCGTTCCTGATCGTCCTGATCCTGGTCGGCATCCCGGCCCTGCTCCTGATCGGTCTGCCGATCGCGATCTGGCTCATCGTCCGCTGGCAGTTTTTCGTCCAGTCACTCGTCTACGACACGGACCAGACGAGCACCGGCGCCCTGCGCGACAGCGCCAGCCTCGTCCACAACCGGTGGTGGCGGACGCTCGGAACGGTGTTCCTGTTCGACCTGCTCGCCACGATTCCCGGCATCCTGGTCGGGTTCGTCCTGCTTACCCTGGGTGGCGCTGCCGTCGGCCTCGCCAACAGCGTCAGCAGCATCCTCTACGCGCTGACCATCCCGCTGGCTGTCATCGCGGTGACACTGATGTACCTGAGCCGCAAGCAGGAGCCCGCGCCAGCGGAGGCATGAACCGTGAAGGATCAGGCGGCCCGGCCGCTGGCGATGTCGGAGGAAGCCTGTGCTGAGCGACGGGGCGAGGCCCCTGAGTCGAAGGACCCACGCTGCGGGCGCGAGCCGCGCGCACACCACAGGCAATGGCGAGGGTTCATGACGCGTTCAATTCGAGGAGGACATCATGGCGGAGGCGATAGGCGAGGTCCTTCTTCCGGCTCTCGGCGTGGCGCTCAGCCCATTTCCCATCGTGGCGGTCATCCTCATACTGACCACGGGCACCGGTCCCGCCAAGGGGCTCGGCTTCGCGATTGGCTGGATGCTCGGACTGGCTTCGCTGGTCGGGGTGCTGCTGCTGATCGCCGACTGGATTGGCGTCGAGCCGGCCAGTGACGGTCCGTCGACAACGGCATCCATCGTTCGCCTGGCCCTCGGTGTCGGCTTGTTGGTGCTTGCCGCCAGCAAGTGGCGCTCGCGACCGAAACCCGGGGAAACCCCTCCGACTCCCAAATGGATGAGCTCGATCAAGCGTGCGAATCCGCTCAATGCCCTGGTGATCGGGTTCGGCCTGGCCGGACTGAACCCGAAGAACCTGATGTTCAACCTGTCGGCGGGCACCGCGATCGCCAGCGCCACCTCATCGCCTCGGGACGAGGTAGTCGCATGGATCGTTTACATCATCCTCGCGAGCATAACCGTGCTCGGCCCGGTCACCTGGTATCTCATCTCGCCCGGAACCGCCTCGGCCCGCCTGGACCAGCCACGGCAGTGGTTGGTCGCCAACAGCACGGCCATGGTTGCAGTGACCGTGCTCCTGATCGGCGTGTCCCAGATCGGCAAGGGCATCTCCGGACTCGGCTAGACCTGCGGACCGGACCGGCGGAGTGATCCGATAGCGCTACACATCGTCGATCGGTGGTCGGCGGCGACGTCGCGGTGGGCGCGAGTCAGCGGCGGCGTCCCGCCGCGCGTCGTAGTCGGGATCGCGCGGGGCACCGCCACGGCGTCGCTGCGGCGGCATCCGCTCCTCCGCCTGCGGCCGTCGACGACGGGGTGGCGGCGCATCGTACCGCTCGTCAGTGAACTCCTCGGCGTACTCCTCGCCCGGCGCGGATCGGCGCCGCCGTGCTGGCGGCGCGTCGTAGCCCTCGTCGACATGCTCGCTTTCGTAGGGATCGATCACCTGCCGTCGACGGCGCGGCCGATCGTCACGCGGCGCGCTGATGGTACGCACGGGCTCGTCAGGATACGGCGTGCCCGGGATGTCGTATCCCTCGTCCTCCGTTTCGACCGCCTGGCGGCGCATCGGCATCGGTCGGGTCGCGAGCGGATCGGCCAGCTTGAAGATCTGGTAGAGGATGATCGCGCCGAACGTCCCCAGCGTGATGCCCTCGAAGGTGAAGTTGCCCCACACCACGGTGTAGTTGGCCGCGCCGACGATCAGCGCCACGGCCGCCACGAAGAGGTTGACGCCCCGGCTGAAATCGACCCGGTTCTCGACCCAGATGCGGGCGCCGGTGATCGCGATCAACCCGAACAGCACGGTCGCGACGCCGCCGAGCACGCCCGCCGGAATCGACCCGATCAGCGCGCCGAACTTCGGCGAGAGCCCGAGGACGAGCGCAACGCCCGCCGCGATGATGAAGATCAGCGTCGAGTAGACCCGCGTCACCGCCATCACGCCGATGTTTTCGGCGTAGGTCGTCACGCCGGTGCCGCCGCCCGTGCCGGCGATCATCGTCGCAACGCCGTCGCCGATGAACCCGCGACCCAACCACGGCATCAGGTCGCGCCGCGTCATCGCCGACACCGCCTTGATGTGCCCGGTGTTCTCCGCCACCAGCACCACCGCGACCGGCGCGATGAGCGTGATGGCGTTCCAGTTGAATGACGGCGTTTGGAAGTCGGGCAGCCCGATCCAGGCGGCCTCTCGCACCGGTGCGAAATCCACACCGCTGATGCGGGCAAACCCGAGATCGCGACCCTCGGCGCTCGTGCCACCGAGGAGCAGCGCGACAATATAGCCGGCCATCGTTCCCAGCAAGATCGGCAAGCGGCCGATGACGCCCTTCGTCAGGAGCGCGATCACGAAGATGGCGAGGATGGTGATCAGCGCCAACCAGCCATCCTGGTCGACGAGCCCCTTCGCCGCGCCGGCGAGGTTGAGTCCGATGATGGCGACCACCGCACCCGTGACCAGCGGCGGCATCAGCGCGTCGATCCAGCCGGAGCCGGTGTAGTCGACGATGAATCCGATGATCGCGTAGACGAGACCGGCGACGATGATGCCGCCCAGCGCCTTGGGAATCTCGGCCGCGTTGAAGGTTCCGAGCGCGATCGAGCCGGTCACGGCGGCCACCGGGGCGATGAACGCGAAGCTCGAGCCGAGATAGCTCGGGATCCGCCCGCCGGTGATCACGAAGAAGACCAGCGTGCCGACGCCGGAAAAGAAAATCGCGACGTTCGGCGGAAAGCCCATGATCAGCGGCGCGATCACGGTCGAGCCGAACATCGCCAGCACGTGCTGAAGGCCCATTGCGAACGACTGCCCCCACGGCAGCCGCTCGTCGGGCCCGATCAGCCCGGATCGCTTCTCGGTCCAACCCCCGAGGGCGGACAGGCCCGACAGCATCTCCTGCAGGTTGGGTCGCGTTGCCACAGGTTTTCTCCTCCCCCTGGAGACACCCGTGCGGATGGCCATGGCGTCATTGCACCATGCGGTCGTTGTCCGATCGGGTGGTGGTCAGTGGATCGTCAATGCAACTGCCTGCGTATTGTCGCGGCCCGGTGCACGCCGCGCAACCCTCGCGATGACGCGGTCTCGTGCGCGTTATGCCGGCGCGGCCAGGCCGAACGCCTCGCGAAGCTGGGCCAAACCCGCCGGGATACCCTCGTCCGGGTGCGCCCTGCCCTCGAACTCCATGGAAAGGTACCCGGTGTAGCCGATCTCCGCGAGCATGCCGGCCACGCGCCGATAGTCGATCTCGGGTTCGACCAGCATCCCGCCGCCGAGATAGACCTTGGCATGCACGACCGCAAGATCATCGAAGAACCGCGCCATTTCGGCGTACTGATCGGGCCGGTGGAAGAAGTTGCCGAGATCGAGCACGTACTTCAGCCACGGCGACGCGACCCCGTCGTGGATGCGCGCGCAGCCGGCAGCGGTGCCGGTCAGGCCCCAGTGGTTTTCCAGCAACAGCGTCACGCCGCGCTTCCCGGCGTATTCCGCGGCGGTGGTGAACGCTTCGATCGACCAGGCGAA
>JAEVYR010000284.1 GCA_023392645.1 Chloroflexota bacterium
GCCCAGCCGTGACCCGGATTCTCGTCATCACCGCCAACCCGAACGACACCGACGACTTGCGGTCGCTTCTCGGCGACGGCTATGACACCGTCACGCTCAACGACGTCGACGCCGATGACGTCACCGATGTTTCCGGCGCGACCTTCGCCGAAATCTCCCTGGAGATGGCCAGAAAGGGCGCGAAACAAACCGGACTCGTGACCGTTGCCGAGGCATCGGGGCTCGTCGTCGACCGGCTCGACGGCGCGCCGGGCGTGCAGTCGGCCACCTATGCCGGCGACGACGCGACGGACGAAGCGAACCGCGAGTTCGTGCTCCGGGAGCTCCACGACGCGCCGGCCAACGGCCGCTCGGCGCGGTTGATCAGCACGGTCAGCGTCGCCGCGCCCGATGGGCAGCTCCAGACATTCGAGAGCATGCTCGACGGCGTCATCGCCGACAATCCGCGCGGCGTCGAGGGGTTCGGATATGAGCCGATCTTCGAGCTCGACGACGGCATGACCATCGCCGAGCTGCTGCCCGAGCAGCGCAACGAGGTCCGCCCTCGCGCCCTCGCCGTCGACCGCGCTCGCCAATTCATCGGCGACCTCACCCGCACCACGTAGCTGCCGCCCTCTGAAAAGAGCCCATCCGGCGGGTGTGCCCGCTGGGACCCCGCTCAGCGATCACGGCGTGGCCGAACCATGGCCACGATGCGAGCAACCAGACCCGGCGCGGTTTCCTCCTCGGACGGCGGCTCATCGCGGGACGGCCAGAACTCATCGAGAATCGCGCTGATGATCAGCGCCAGCGGTACCGCGAGCAGCACGCCGACGATTCCCTCCAGCTCCAGACCGACCAGCAGCGCGCCGAGCACGACCACCGGCGGCAGTCCCACGGCACCGCCGACCAGCTTCGGCGCGAGGATGTGGCTCTCGATATTGACCAGCACGGTGTAGGCGACGATCACGCCGATGACGGACGTCGGGCCAATCGTCAGTGCGACCCCCAGCGCCAGCGCCAGCGTGATCGCCCCGCCGAGATATGGGACGATCTCCAACACACCGGCCGTCACCCCCAATGTGGCGGCATAGGGCAACCCGATCAGCTGCATCGACAGCCCGAACAGCAGCCCGAAGGTCACCGCGACCAGCACCTGACCCCGCGCCCAGCCGGCGATGCGCTGCTGGATGTCCGAAGTTACCCGGGTGACGCGGCGGTGCTGCTCCTCGGCCAGGAAGCGCGCGGCGAACCGGGTGCCGATCGTCGGCGAGCCCGCCAGCATGAACGCCATCACGAATGTCGCGAAGATCGAGATTGCCGTCCGCCCGAGTCCCAGGCTCACCGCCGCGGCGCGGTCGGCCACCTGCGTGAGGTTGCCGGACAGCCGCTGGAAGAGGGCATCGGTGTTCGTCGCGGGCAGGCGGACGTGGTAGCGGGCGAGCGTGTCGGTCAGTTGCGTCTGGTAATCGCCGAGATTGGCCTCGAGCGTGGTGATCTCGTCGGAGATCAGGGGAATCAACACCGCGATCAAAGCCACCAGCACGCCCAGCATCACCAGGTACATCAGCGCGATGCCGAGACCGCGCGGCACGCCGCGTCGCTGAAGTGACGCCACCGGGCGGTCCACCACCGCCGCGAGCAGGATGGCCACCGCGACGATCAGGAGCGTGCTGGTCATCTCGCGTACGATCCAGAACGCGAGCCAGATGCCGAGCACCACGGCGATCGTGCGCAGCGAGAGCGTGACAGTGACACCCTCGCCGCGCAACGAGCGCCGGATCGCCGACGCCGTCTCGGTGGCATCGGCATTGACTCCGTCGGAACCCGGGGGCTGCACCATGCTGCTCCGCTCGTGGGGACCCATGCCGGCGCGGCTACACCACCGACGACGGCGTCGTCAGGGCGCTGGCGAGCGGCGTGGCGTCGTGATCGATCGTCACGGCGTACTCGCCGCCGCTACGCTCGACCGTCACGTTCGTCAGCTCACCGCCAGACTTCAGGCCGCTGACCACGACGCGGTCCCAGCCGTCGGGCAGGTGGGGATCGACCTGGAAGCCGCGCGTCTCCGGGTCTGGGCCCAGGCCAAGCAGGGTGCGCAGCACGAGCAGGCCGGCACCCGCCGCCCACGCCTGCGGGCTGCAACTGACCGGATAGTCGACCGGTCCGACCGGGTAGCTGACCGTGCCGGGACTCACCTCCATCTGCGGGAAGCCACAGTACAGCTCGGCCAGCCGGTACATCGGCGAGTCGGCGGCGAGCAGGAGCAGGTCGATCCCGAGCTGCAGGGCGAAGTCGTTGTGCCCGTACGCTCGCAGCCCGGCCATCGCCAGACTCGTGTCGTGCGGCCAGATGCTGCCGTTGTGGTAGCTCATCGGGTTATACGTCGCCATCTCGCTGCTGAGCGTGCGAATTCCCCAGCCGGCATGGAGATCGCCGGCGGCAAGCCGCCGGGCCACCAGCGCGGCGCGCTCCTGGCTGGGCAGCTGGCAGAAAAGCAGGTGCCCCGGGTTGGAGCTGATCGCGTCGACACGGCGCTTCTCGCCGTCGAGCGCCTGGGCGTAGAAGCCTTCGGCCTGCATCCAGAACGCCGCCTCGACCGCCTCCCGCATGCGCTCCGCCTTCGCCCCCAGCTCGTCGGCCCAGGCGGCGTCGTCGCCGCGCAGGCGGACGGCGTCGCTCAGCCAGCGGTACGCCGCGAAAACGTAGCCCTGCACCTCGACCAGCGCGATCGGCCCGGCCACATCGCGGCCATCGGCGAAGTGAAGCGAGTCGCCACTGTCCTTCCAGCCCTGCTGGGCGATGTGGGCGACATCCTCCTGACTCCCCCGGTACTCGATGAACCCGTCATCGTCGAGATCGCCCCACTCCTCGATCCAGGTGAGCGCGCGACGGACGTTGTCGAGCAGGTCATCGTACAGCGCGTCGTCGGCGTGCCACAGGTAGTGCTGGGCGAAGACCATGACGAACAGCGGCGTCGAGTCGATCGACCCGTAGTAGGGGGTGTGAGGGATTTGCCCGGTGCGCGCCATGTCGCCGTAGCGCATCTCGTGCAGGATCTTGCCCGGCTGCTCCTCGCGCCAGGCGTTGACCTCCGTCCCCTGCAGCCTGGCCAACACGCGCAGCGTCGAGGCGATCCGCCGCGGGTAGGCGTGCATCGTCTGCAGGCCGACGATGAGGCTGTCCCGGCCGAATGGCGCGATGAACCACAGAATCCCCGCGGCCGGGATGTTCCCATCGGGGAAGCTGGTCTGCAGCAGCGCGAGGTCGGCGTCGGACTGGGTCACGAATGCGTCGAAGACGTCGGACGGCGACTCGATCGCGAGATGCGGTGCGAACGGGCTGGTGATATCCACGGCCGATGGGCTCTCCAGCGGAGCGCCCACCGGCCGCGGGGCGCTGCGGCGCTCGGTGGGCTGGGGCGGGTCTGGG
>JAEVYR010000366.1 GCA_023392645.1 Chloroflexota bacterium
GCTCCTGCGGGCGGCGCAGGAGGGAGGTCGGACCCATCCAGCCATAGATGAGGGCGCCGGCGATCGGCAGACAGAGGATGAGCAGCGCCCAGGCGATCTTGTTGCCGCCGCGCACGCGGGGACGCCGCGCGAGATCGCGCAGGCTCTGGTAGGCGAGGATGTATTGGGCGGCGCCGAGGCCGGCGACCAGTGCGATCGCAAGCGCGGTTTGCACGGTCATGGCGGCATCCCTCCGGGGCGGGCACGCGGAAACCACGCGCCTCGATTCACCCCTATTGTAGTGGGCGGCGACGAATTCCGCGAGAATACGCGTGTTCGTTGCCACCGGAGGATGTTCGTTCGATCCTGTCATCGCGGGTTGTTGCAGTCAGCAACCCGAAGAGTCGAGGTCCCGGACTTGCTCTTCTCGATCTTGTCATGTGGGCGGGCAGCACAGCCGCTGTCGGGGACGTCGTGAACGCCCCGCCAACTGCCGATCCGCTACCGGCCCGCGTGTGCAACTGCGCCGCGCAGCGGCCGCATCCGGTCCGTCAGCGTTGGCGGGGCATATCGCGAGCCCGGTTATCCATTCGACTCCGGCGCGGCACGCAGGCGGGGATCGCGTCAGTCGCCGGCGGGAACAAGGAAGCCTTCGGCGACGAAGCCGGTCTTGCCGGTGTCGACGACTTCGACCGGGTACCAGGTGTAGCTCTCCGCCACGACCGGCTCGCCGGTGATCGCGACCGTTGTGCCCGGCTCCAGCTCGGCGACGATGTCGCCGCCGGTCGATGCCTCGTTGCGCAGGTTGAGCTTGTCGGCGCCGACCTTGGCGGTGTCGCCCGGAGCGAGGTTGAGCGGCGCGGGGGTTGGCGTCGGCTCCCGCGGCGCGGCCGCCTCGGAGGCGCCGGCGGTGCCGTCGAGGGAGATGTAGCGGACATCGTCGCTGAGGCGTGAAGCGCGGAAGCGCAGCAGGTTCGTGGTCGCCCACGGCCAGAGCCAGATGCCGTACCAGCCGCGCGTGCTGGCGCCGGGCAGCAGCTCGACCGATGCCGGCGGCAGCGGCTGCGCCATGGCCAGGAGGTGATCCCACGGCTCGCCGTTGGTGTCGATCAGCTCCAGCCCCGTCCACGAGAAGAACTGCGGCGTGGCGGCAACGTTGCGCACCGTGATATCCAGCCCGAGTGCCTGCCAGCTGTTGATGTCGTTGGGCACCGGCGTGCCGAGCGCCTGCACCCGGTAATCGGAAATCTCGTAGTAGCGGTTGGAGTCGATCGCGTCGTGAACGGTGACTTCCCAGATCGCGGTGCGGACGGCCTGGTCGATCCCGGCCGGGGCTTCGAGCGTGGCGCCGACGTCGGTCGGCTCGCCGGCGGTGTCGAAGGTCGGCATGGTGGCGCCGTCGGTGAGCGCGAAGGTCGCCGCAAAGCGCTCGCCCTGAGCGATGGCGGGGTCGAACAGCATCACCACGCTGGCGGTGTCGTTGACGAGCCCGGCGGTCCAGCCAGTGACCGACGCGCCGGGGTCGAGGGTGGCATTGAGCGGGTCGGCCGGCAGCGCGATGCTCGGGCAGCGCCGCAGCACGCCATCGGTGCCGGTGGAGGCGAAATCGGCGACGGTGACGCTGACGCGCTGGTCGCCGGTGTTGGTGACGGTGAAGTGTGCCAGCACGTAGGCGAGCCCCTCGGGTGGCGCCTCGCTCTGCTGGTTGGTGTTCGCGACGGTGCTGGTGCCGTCGGCGACGATCGCCTCTTCGAGGCGCAGCCTGAGCGGGCCGGCGGCGACGTCGGTGCCAAGCGGGGTGGGGGCGGCGATGGTGGTCTGGATCATCGGAACGAGTATGCTCCTGCGCGGATGGTCGAGGCGGTGTCCTCGACTGCAAAGATACCGCGAACGCCGTTGCCAATGTGCGTAGACTGAAGGTGGAATGGGACCGAACCGACATTGGGCGCGCTCGAGGAGGATGATGCGTCATGACCGAACACGTGATCAACACCGACCGCCGCCTCTTTTCCGTTGAAGCAACGTTCCGGGATGGGAACCCGTATCCCGACTATGCCTGGTTCCGGCAGCACGACCCTGTGCACCGGGGGGCGCCGGGGTGGCCGCTGGGGCATCCGGAGGTCTTCCTCTTTCGCCATGCCGATGTGATGCGGGTGTTGAAGGATGGGCGGATGCTGCGCACACCGCTCACGCTGCCCGAGGTGCGGGCGATGCGCCAGGAGGAGCAGCGAGAGCCACCCTCCCCGGACAGTTTCGAATACGTCTCGAACCGGTTCATGCTGTTCCTGGATCCGCCCGACCACACACGGCTGCGCGGCCTGGCGAACCGGGCGTTCACGCCGCGCGTGGTGGCCGACCGGCGGGCGGAGATCGAAACGATCGCGGCGGAGCTGCTGACCGCGTTCCGGACGGAAGGCGGCGAGGGCGACCTGATCAAGGCGTTGGCCTATCCGTTGCCGGTGCTGGTGATCGCGAAGGCTCTCGGCATCCCGTCGGAAGATATGTACCGCTTTCGCGAGTGGGCGGCCGTGCTCGGCGCGGCGATCGACGTGCCGATGGAGGCGCTCGCCGGTTTCCAGGCGCGAGCGGACGACGCGACGCGGGAGATGTGCGAGTACCTGCGATCCGTTGTGTCGAAGCGGCGTGACGATCCGCGTGATGACCTGATCACTCGCCTGATCGCGGCGCGGGACGACGAGGGCAAGCTCACCGACGATGAGCTGATCGCCACCTGCGTGTTGCTGATGATTGCCGGGCACGAGACGACGGTGAACCTGATCGCCAACGGGACGCTGGCGCTGCTGCGTCACCCGGATCAGTGGGCGCGACTGGTGGCGGACCCGTCGCTGGCGGGCAACGCGACCGAGGAGCTGCTGCGATACGACAGCCCGGTTCAGTTCACCGGGCGCACCGCGGGCGAGGATATTGAGATCGGTGGCGTGACGGTTCCGCGCGGATCGTGGGTGTCGACGATGCTTGGCTCGGCGAACCGCGACGAGGCGGTGTGGGACGCGCCGGACCGCTTGCGGATCGACCGGGAGGTGGGGCGGCACATGTCGTTCGGGATGGGCATCCACTTCTGCCTCGGGGCGCCGCTGGCACGACTGGAGGGCGAGATCGCGTTCGCGACGCTCGCCCGCGAGGCGCCGGGGCTGGTGCTGGCCGACCCGAATCCTCGCTGGCGCCCCGGCGCGGTGTTGCACGGCCTGGAGCGGCTGGACGTGCGCCTGGACCCGTAGGGCCGGCCCGGGGCCGGCCGCTCGGCGAGGGTGTGGCGTGGGAGGGCATTGACCGCGCGCCGGTCGGGCTTCTATTGCGCTGGCGCGCGCGGGCAGGGCCGCCGCGACGCCATCATGAACGCTTCGGAGCAGAAGCGCGGCGTTCGGCATGCGGCCAGAGGATACGGCTCTCGAGGCGCGATCCCTGTTGACAGCAGGCCGAATCTCCTCGATCGTTCCGCCAGACATCACAGCAGCATTCAGGCGGAGGTGACCTACGATGACGGGATTCACCTGGTCCGATGACGACCAGCGTCGCTACCTCGCGATTCGGGACGATCTCGCCGGGGTGAGTACGGCCTCGGCGTGCCAGCTGCTCATCGCCGAGGGCTGGCGCAACACGTACATGCGTGGCCTGTTGCCGATCCGCCCGCTCGGGCTCGGCAGGCGCATCGTCGGACGCGCCCGCACCTGCCGCTACCTGATTCGTCGCGCTCCCGACCGCGGCCCCGACCCCGAGGCGCGCCGCCGCTCGCCCGAGATCGTCCTGATCGAATCGATCGAGGAGGGCGACATCTTCTGCGTCGACGCGCTCGGGGTTCCCACCGCCGGCATCATCGGCGACATCCTCTCGGCGCGACTCAAGGGACGCGGTGTGCCGGCCGCCATCGTCCATGGCGCCGTCCGCGATTCGCCCTACATCGCCGAGCTCGGCCTGCCCGTCTTTTGTGCGGCCATCCACCCCGCCCACAGCGGCCGCGACCTCGAACCGGTCGATGTCGACCGCCCGATTGACATGGCCGGTGTGCAGGTCCGGCCGGGCGACGTCCTGCTCGCCGACGACGAGGGGGTGATCGCGATGCCGCTCGATCAGGCGGAGCTGGTGGCCCGGATCGGGCCGCCGAAGGAGCGCCTCGAAGAGTGGATTCGGGACAAGATCGAGGCCGGGGGATCGGTCCACGACTACTACCCGCCGAGCGTGGAAAAACTCGCGGAGTACGAGCGCGAAACCGGGGAGCGATACGACCATTGATGCCTGGCCCGAGGCCGACCCGAGGGCGTCGGCCATGGGGACGGGTGACCAGGGATTGATATGAAGATTACGGACATTCG
>JAEVYR010000412.1 GCA_023392645.1 Chloroflexota bacterium
GTCTGCGGGAAGAGCTCGATCTCGCCCGGACCGACAGGCAGGCCGGCCCCGCGAATCACGTCGGCGACCAGCCCACTACGGGTGCCCGTGATCACCGCGGTGAGCGGGACGCGCTCGATTCGATTGACGACCCGAATCCCCCAGCCTGATGGTGTCTGGTAGACGAGGGGAGCCCGGGCGATGCCGATGAGCCGACGGATCGCCCAGTAGCGCGTGTCACGGCTCGCCAGGCCATCGGCGGTCTTGCAGTCGACGTCGAAGGCGATCCGGTCGGTGATCGGCGTGCCGCTCGCATCCACCGGAGCGCGCGAGCCGAGCCAGCAGCGCTGCCGCAGGGCCATCACGATGTCGGCTGCCGTCAGGTCGCGATCCTGGTAGGCGAACGGCCCGCCGTACCGGCGCTGCCGGTTCCAGGCGCCAGGGGCGCCGTTGAGCTGGGCGACTCGAGCGATCCGCGCGGCGAGGATCCGCTCGGAGTCCCGCACGACGTGTCCGGCAGCGTGTGAGGAGGTCGGCTTGATGATCTGGTGCGGCATGCTCCGGCCCTGCCATGCTCGCGGATGGGGCATCGTGCGAGCGGCATCTGGTGAGTGTCTAGTATCTGGCGATCACTGGAAGGGATCCGGATCTCGGCTGGCGCTGGCATCTCGGGAGAGACAGCTACGCTTATGCTCCCGGGTTCGGACACCTCGGGACACCACCGATCCGCCCGCGCTATCGCGCAGCGAGGGCCTCGGCAGCACGTCCGGTCCCCTGATCGGCCACACCGTACCGGGGATGCCACCTCGTCGCCAAGTGCACCGCGGTCGCCGAGCGCGCGCTGGCCGGATCGCTCCCGATGGTCGATCCGCCAGCCAGTTGTCGATGAGGCCTGCCCTCCACTACCCTGTGGCTCAGAACCCTCTCAGGAGCCGCGGACGTGCTGCACGACGAAGGACAGGACGAGTCGAGCGAGTTGCTGCCGGACCAGGCGATGCTGCACGCCTTCGATGACGGCATCTACTTCGTGACCGAGACCGGCGCGCTCCCGCTGGCGGACCATCCGGAGTTGCTGGACGAGCTTCGCGATTGCTGCGTGCGCTATGCGGAACACGGCCAGACGCATCGACTGCACGCCAACGACGCGCCGACGGGCGAAGGACTCTTCCGCCCTGCGGAGGATGGCAGCACCCTGTGGTTCGTGGAGGGCCATACCACGGTGCCGATCCAGGCGAACCCGTTGCTCTACCGGCAGCTGATCGAGCGCTGCCGGCGCTACGCCGAGGTCATCGGCTTACACGATCCGGAGTAGCCGCGGCGCCGGAGCGGGGCGGTCGGGTGGCACGGTCTGCTCGATCGCCGCGGTAGCGGCACGTAGGCCTGGGTTTCGCCGCATCCGCGCGGGCACGCTCCATCAGGGCTGACGGCAGGCGGATGCGCTGGGCGTGCTCCGCGACGTAGTCGAGGAACGCGCGCGTGACCCCGCCCGGCGCATTGTGCCTGGCCAGGTACTCGAGATCTCCGACCACGATGACGCGCCGGCGCGCCCTGCTCACAGCGACGTTGAGGAGACGTGCTCCCGTGTCCTCGACGCGGGTCGCGGCCAGGAAGCCGCTCAGGTTGGCCGGCCCCCTGCCATCGACCAGGTCGACGATCATCGTGCCGCGTTCCGCTCCCTGATACCGATGCACCGTCGAGAGCTCGAAGCTGCACTCGAAGAGGTCCCTCGGCAGGTGGCGCCGAAGGAGCTGTACCTGCGCACGGAAGGGCGCGACCACGGCAACTCCATCCTCATGACCCGGCCCGGCTGGGATGCCGCCGAAGAGAGCGAGCTCCGTGACGAGCCAGCGGACGACGCTCGCGCTGACGCGATTGATACGGCTCTGCGACCGCTCGGGCATGTCGACGATCGGTTGGAGCGCCGACAGATCCACCGCGAACAGCGTTGCCGTCCCCCAGGGCGAGTCGAGTGGCGCGCGAAGCCGGACCGCCCGATGCGTGCGAAGCGGCACGTCCTTGTATATCACCGCGTTCAGCATACGGCAGATGTCTTCATCCATGCGGTGCTGCGTTCGCAACGTCACGAGCGTGGCGGGAGCGTCACCTCGTTCCAGCATTTCGGGAATACCGGCTGCCGTGAACGCATCCCGCTCCACCCAGCGAGCGACGGCAGGGGCCGGGGAGGTGACGATCGTGGGAAGCTGCCGGAAATCTCCGGCTACGACCACGTGCTGGCTCGCTCGCGCCGCTGCGACAAAGGCCGCCGGTAGACCGACCATGCCCGCCTCGTCGATGACAACGGCATCGAACGTCCGCTCGACCTGGCCCGGAAGGTACGCCCGGTGCACCGTCGTGGCGACGACGCGAGCACGGGCGATGATCTCGCCTGCCACGCCTTGCGCCGTCGTTAGGAGGGAGTCCGCCTGGCCCCTGCAGTCGCGAGCGCTCGAACACAGCTCCTCGATCTCTGCCGCGAGATCCACGGAGCCGTTCCCACATGCGATGTCCGGATCACGGCGCAGCCCCAGGTGCAGACTCGCGGCATCGCTCTCGAGCGCGACAGCATGCGCGATGAGTGCCGCTCTATCGGACAGGATCGCTTGCTGACGCCTGACGACGAGCTGCCCCAGGCCGATGCGATCTCCGTAGCGCTGCCGCAGGTCGGACGATCCGAGCGGGCCGACCCGGATAATGTGACCCCGATCGACAGCATCTGTGGGGGCGAGCCGCTCCACGACGCGTCCCAGCAGCAGGTCCACCGCGCCGTTCGTCGGTGCCACCACGAGCACCGATTTGCCAGATCGGTAGTATGCCTCGATGATGCGCTCGAGCGTCGCGGTCTTGCCGGTGCCCGGCGGCCCCCAGAGGTGCACGATCTCGCTGCCGAGTGCAAGACAGAGCGCCTCCGCCTGCTGTTCGTTGAGCGGCTGCCCGTCCAGCACCTGGGGCGCCGGGTCGCGACGCCCAGTCCGTGCCACGCGCTCACCGGTGACGAGCTGCGCCATCCGGCGATTGATCCGCCCCTCCCCCGCCCCGACCTGTCGAAGGCGCTCCTGCAGCCTCACGAGGAGCCAGGTGTTGTCTACGACGAGGTCCGCGCGGTCGATCCGCTCCCCGAGATCCATGTCGAGGGCCACGACAACGATCGCTCCCCGAACCGACACGATGGTGCCGATGTACCGTGTGCCTTCGACCTGGAGGGTGGCCCGCGTATCGTCAGGCACGACGGCGGCGCCGCCGTGCGTGAACTCATACAGCGTCGCCTCCGCCGACGTCTCGATGCGGCGGCCGTCCTCTACCGGCATCACGAACCCCCGAGCCCTGGCGCGCACCGCGGCGATCTCGATCGACAGCGCGGCAACCATCGCCTCGATAGGACTGGGCAGCTCGGCGGACCTGTTGGGCGCTTCCATGCGGATGCTCCTGGCTGGGATGCGCCAGGGTACCCGGGCCCGACCGCAACACCGAACCGGTCGGGACGGAGTCAGGTGCAAGGGCTGCCGATCGCCCGCGCTCAGCAGAGCCGTGCTCCGATAGAGCAGGCGAGAGCCGCGCTGGTCCGCCGCGGGTGGTCGCCCCTTCGGCCCAGGCTCCGGGCGCCGTGCCGCGGCGCTGTCAGCGAGGACGCAGAAGGCGCACGCACCACCCGGCGCTCCCGCTGGGTGGTGCGTGGGTGTGGATGCCGGTCTCTCCGAGGCGTCAGCCGATTGCTGCGGCGCCGAACACCTGCTCGTAGATGTCTGGATCGAGGCCCGCGGCCTCCGCGTACGCCTGGGCCTCGTCGTCGCTGACGAGGCGCAGGCCCGAGCCTCCCGACCAGGAGCGTCCGTCGCCCGTCTTTGCCCACATGCTCATTGCGTTCCCCTCGCC
>JAEVYR010000418.1 GCA_023392645.1 Chloroflexota bacterium
GCCATGGAATCCGGTCCGTCGTCGGGGAGGAGCCTGCCTCCTGCCCGACGCACGCAGGGCGGCAACATCGAGGGCCGGGACCAGCCCGGCCCGTACGAGATCGCACGACCGACAGGGGCAGAAAGAGCAGGAGCGGCCCGGCACAGGGCCGGGCCTGCGCGGTCCCTACTTGCCCATCGGCTTCGGGCGCTTGATCTCGATCACGCTCGGGCGGTCGCGCACCGTGCGGGCGAAGTCGCGGAAGAAGTCGACCGGATCCTCCGGCATGTCCTGGAAGTTGAGCTTGAGGTAGGCGCCCTCATCGTTGTCGAAGACGATCGTCGGCGTGCCGAAGACTTCCAGCTCGCGGGCGGCCGTGTAGTCCTGCTCGATCTCGGCGAACACGGCGTCCGACTGGAGATCCTCCAGGAACTTCTCGAGCTCGAGCCCCGCCTCCTCGGCGGCGGCCTCCAGCACCTTCTGGCCGGCGAGGTTGCGGCCATCGACGTGGCGCTTGCGGAAGAGGGCGGCGTGCATGTTCCGGAACGCCTCCTCGCCCTGCTGCTTCGCGGCCCACGCCGCCTGGAACGAGCGCAACGTGCTGGAGGTGCCGGCGTTCGGCTTCTCCCAGACCTTGAACCCCGGGTCCTGGGCGTTGGCCTGTTCCAGCGGGAAGTAGCGCCAGGTCACGTCGATGTCGTCACCGAGCGCGCCCTTGACGTCGTCGAGCCAGACCTGTGCCGCCCACGCGAACGGGCAGGCGTAATCGAAATACACGTCAACATCGTACCTGGCGGTCGAGCTGCGCTCGCCGCCACGCTTCTCAAGAATATCGACCACGGTCCCCGGGTCCCTTCCTGTGCATCAGCCGGCCCGACCGGACATGCGACGCGCGATCTCACGCCAGCCGGCGTCGACCTGCGTCATGGTGTCCTCGATCGTGCCGCTGTTGTCGATGACGCGGTCCGCGCGCGCCAGCTTGGCCGCCATGGGTGGCTGCGCCTCGACGCGCCGCCGCGCCTCCAATGGTGACAGTCTATTGCGTTTCGCCAATCGCTGCACTTGTGCTTCGGTATCGGTCGTCACGACCCACACGGAATCACAGTGATCGGCGTGACCGCTCTCGATGAGCTTGACGGCGTCGATGACGATGACGCCCTCGTGCATCTCGGCGACGCGGCGGTCGATCTCGGCGATCACGGCGGGGTGGGTGAGAGCGTCGAGCTCGCGCAGCTTTTCGGGATCGCTGAAGACGATCGTGCCGAGCGCGGCGCGGTCGAGCGAGCCGTCGGGGGCGACGATGTGCTCGCCGAAGTGGTCGGCGAGCGATGCGAGGAGCGGCTGTCCGGGCCCGACGAGCTCGCGGTAGACGAGATCGGCGTCGAAGGCGATGGCGCCGTGCTCGTCGTGGCGGTTGACGACGGTGCTCTTGCCGGAGGCGATGTTGCCGGTAACGCCGAGCACGAATTTTCGCATCGGCGCTGCCGGGGCGGCATCGGGATCGGACGTCACGCGCCGATCTCGGCGGTGACGACGTCGCGCTCCTGGGTGACGCTTTCCCACCGCTGGTAGACCTCGTCCAGCGCGCCCTGCAGGCGCTCGTACTCCTCGCCGAGCCGCGCCACGGCGTCGACATCGTGGTCGGCGCTGGCAATCGCGAGCGCGTCGGCGACGTCGTTGACCTTGCCCTCCATCTGCGCGATCTCTCGCTCGACCTTCGCCAGCCGCTTTTCGATGTCGGCGGTCGACTTCCGGCGCGGCTTGCCCTTGGCGGATATCACGACGCCGGCGTCCGGCTCGGCCGCGGCGGGCGTGGGGTCCGGCTCTGGCTCGGGCTCCGGCCCGGACGCCGCGGCGGCTTCGAGGCGGCGGTGGTAGTCGGTGTAGTTGCCCAGCTCGACGTCGATGTCGCCGTCATCGACCACCCACAGCTTCGTCGCGACCTTGTCCATGAAGAAGCGGTCGTGCGAAACGAAGAGAATGGTGCCGTCGAACCCGGTGAGCATGCCTTCCAGCGACTCGCGGGCGTTGATATCGAGGTGGTTGGTGGGCTCGTCGAGCACGAGGAAGTTCGCGCGCTCCAGCAAGAGCACCGCCAGCGCCAGGCGTGAGCGCTCGCCGCCCGAAAGAGACGACACCAGCTTGTAAACATCGTCGCCGGTGAACAGGAAGCGTCCGAGGTAGGTCCGCGCGGCTTCCTCGCTCATCGGCTGCGTGTCGAGGATCACGGACAGCGGGGTGCCGTCGCCGCGGCCACGCAACTGCTCGTGGCTTTGCGCGTAATAGCCGGGATGGACGTTTGTGCCGAGCGTGTAGTCGCCGCGCAGCGCCGGGATTTGCCCCATCAGCGTCTTGAGCAACGTCGTTTTGCCGCTGCCGTTGGGACCGAGCAGGCCGATCCGGTCGCCGCGCTCGATCTCGAGCTCGGGCGTCGTCAGCAGTCGCGTCGTCTCGGCGGTGGTGTCGTCGCGATAGCCGATCTCCATCTTCGTGGTGGAGAGGACCATGCGGCCGCTGCGGACCGGCGCGCCGAGCCGGATCGCAAGGCGGTCATGCTCCTGCGGCCGCGGGATGCGCTCCAGCCGGTCGAGCTTCTTCTGGCGGCCGCGCGCTTCGCGGTAGCGCTGGCCCGCGCCGTACTTGCGGATGAATTCCTCGGTGCGGGCGATGTACTCCTGCTGCTCCTCGTACTCCTTGCGCCAGCGCTCGCGGCGTTCCTCCCGCAGGTCGAGATAGCGGCCGTAGGGAGCGGGGTAGTCCTCCAGCCGGCCGAAGGAGAGATCCATCGTGCGGGTAGTGACGCGATCGAGGAAGTAGCGGTCGTGCGAAACGATCAGGCAGGCGCCGGTCCAGCTCCGCAGGAAGGTCTCCAGCCACTCCAGCATCGCGAGGTCGAGATGGTTGGTCGGCTCGTCGAGCAAGAGCAGGTCGGGGTCGGAGAGCAGCGCCTTGGCCAGCGCGACGCGCGTTTTCTGGCCGCCGCTGAGCAGGTTGACCGGCTGGTCGAACTGGTCCTCGGTGAAGCCGAGGCCCATCAACACCTCGTCGGTGCGGTGCTCGACGTCGTAGCCGCTCGCCGTCTCGAACCGGGTTTGCAGGCGGTCGTATTCGGTCAGCAGGGCGTCGAGATCGGCGTCCTCGTCGCTCATGCGGTGCTCGATCTCGCGCATGCGCTCGGCCATCTGGAGCACGGGCGCGAAGGCGAGCCGCGCTTCCTCCCGCACCGTCTTGGTCGAGGTGAACGACGCTTCCTGCGGCAGGTAGGTGATGCGCAGGCCCTTCAGCGGCGCGACGGTGCCGCCTGTGGGGTGCTCGATGCCGGCGATGATGCGCAGCACGGTCGACTTGCCGGCGCCGTTGACGCCGACGAGGGCGACGTGCTCGCGCTCGACGATCTGAAAGGAGACACCGGCGAAGATCTCTTCGGCGCCGTAGCTCCTGGCGAGATCGGTGATGGACAGAATGGGAACGGGAGCCATGAAACACACTATCCTGGAGTCGAAGCGGGCGGGTCAGACGAGGGGAGGCACCATGCAGTGCCCGCGATGGCTCGGCATCGGGGCGGGCCGGCAGCCTTGCTTGTCCGACATCATCTGGCCAGCTGCATCATGCTCCGGGCTCCTGCTCGAGGGGACGGCCGGCGCCCGAACGGTGGGCACCGCTTGTCAGTATACCAAGTCCGGAGGTGACCCGGGCACCTCATAGCCCACATTTCCCACAGGCACTCGCTCCGGAAATGTGTACACTGCCCCAGATGTGGCCATTCGCACAACCACACCCGGGGACCGTGCATGGATGATTCGCTCAACCCGAACCTGTGGCCCGTCGATGCCCGCCGGACCGCCTCCGGCGCGATCGCGATCGGCGGCCAGCGCCTGACCGATCTCGTCGCGGAGTTCGGCACGCCGCTTTACGTCTTTTCCGAGACCGAGCTGCGGCAGAACTGCCGGGAGGTGGTGACCGCCTTTCGCGAGCGCTGGCCCCGCACCCGCGTGGTTTACGCCGGCAAGGCCGGGCTCACCGGCACGCTGATCCAAGTGGTGCTGGAGGAGGGCCTCGGGCTGGACGTCGTGTCCGGCGGCGAGCTGGCGATCGCGCTGGCGGCGGGCGTCGATCCGGCCGAGATCTCCTTCCACGGCAACAACAAGGGGCCGGAGGAGCTGCGCGAGGCCGTCGCCGCGGGTGTCGGCAAGATCGTGCTCGACAACCTCGACGAGGTCGAGCGGCTCGCCGGCATCGCCGCCGCGCTGGGGCGCCGGCAGCCGGTGTTGCTGCGGCTCAATCCCGGCGTCGACGTGCACACGCACCACAAGATCAGCACCGGCATCGTCGATTCCAAGTTCGGGCTGCCGATCGCCAACGGGCAGGCCCGCGAGGCGGTCGAGAAGGTGCTGGCGCGCCCGGAGCTGGAGCTGCTCGGCTACCACGCCCACATCGGCTCGCAACTGTTCGAGTCCGACGCTTACGTCGCCGCGATCGAGGAGCTGGTCGGGTTCGGGGCGGTGATGCGGCGAGATCTTGGGGTGGAGATGCGCCACCTCTCGCCGGGCGGCGGGTTCGGCATCGCGTACCTCGACAGGGACGCACCGAAGCCGGCCGCGTGGTGGGCCGAGGTCATCACGGGCGCCGTCCGGAACGCCTGCGAGCGTCACGCGATGCCGGAACCGGTCCTGACCATCGAGCCGGGCCGGTC
>JAEVYR010000419.1 GCA_023392645.1 Chloroflexota bacterium
CCTCAGTTCGTCATGACCCGCCCGAAGCATACCCGCTCGCGACGCCTCTTGCCCGAACCCCGCCACCCCGCTACCCTCGCCTCATGCCAACCGTCACCCGCGCTCGACCGCCGAGGGATGTCATGGACCAGACCGATCGACAGTCGACCGATTCGCTGCCGCTTTCGGGCATCCGCGTGCTCGAGCTCGGGAACTACATCGCCGCGCCCACCGCCGGGCGCCTCTTCGCCGATTTCGGCGCCGAGGTGATCAAGGTCGAGCGTCCCGGCACCGGCGACGAGCTCCGCCAATGGCGCCTGCAGGGCGGCACCACGTCGATGCTGTGGCGCACCATGAATCGCAACAAGAAGGCGATCACCCTGAACCTCCGCTCGGACGAAGGGAAGCGGATCGCGCTCGACCTCGTGCGCACCTGCGATGTCGTCATCGAAAACTTTCGCCCCGGCACGCTGGAACGCTGGGGGATCGGCCCCGACGTGCTGGAAACGACGCGTCCCGGCGTGATCCTCATCCGCATCTCCGGTTACGGGCAAACCGGACCCTACCGCGACCGCCCCGGCTTCGGCTCGGTCGCCGAGGCGATGGGCGGTCTCCGCCTCCTCACCGGCGACCCCGACCGGCCGCCCGCCCGCGTCGGCATCAGCCTCGCCGATACCATCTCCGGCATGTACGCCGTCATCGGCGCGCTGATGATCCTGCTCCAACGTGCGCGCAACGGGGAAACGGCCGGCACAGGGCCGGCACTACGCGATGAAAAACCGGCGATCGTCGACGTCGCGCTCTACGAATCCGTCCTCTCGATGATGGAATCGCTCCTGCCCGACTTCGACGCGCACGGCGTCGTCCGCCAGCGCACCGGCGGCCGCCTCGAGGGCATCGCCCCCAGCAACACCTACCTCTGCGCCGACGACACCTGGGTCATTATCGGCGGCAACGGCGACGCGATCTTCCTGCGCTTGATGGAGGTCATCGGTCGCCCCGATCTCGCCGCCGACCCGACCCTCGCCAGAAACCCCGGCCGCTGGCAGCGCCGGGACGAGCTCGATGACGCCATCACCGCCTGGACCCGCCAGCACACCAGCGACGAGGTGCTCGGCACCCTGGACGCCGCCGGCGTTCCCTCCGGCCCGATCTACGACGCCGAGGGCATCCGCGACGACCCGCACTTTCAAGCACGCGGGATGGTCCAGCGCGTCGCCGCCACCGACGGCGAGCGCGACCTCGGCGAGATCGCCTTCCCCGGCGTCGTCCCCCGCCTCGGTGACGATCCCGGCGCCATTCGCTGGCTCGGACCCGACCTCGGCCAGCACAACGAGGAGATCTACGGCGAGCTCCTCGGCCTCGACGCGGAAACACGCGCCGCCCTCCACGCCAGCGGCATCATCTGACAAGAGCTCACGATTCCATCGCGTTGAAGCGCTTGCCACCCTCGGTCAATTCACGTTTCCGACCGGCACCGGCGTCCCGCTCGGATCCAACCTGGTCGGTGTCCCCTTTCGTCACCCGTTGCCTGGCGATGCACGGCCGAATTCGCCGACACTGGTATCGAACTTGCAGAACGGACGCCGACAGCGATCCCGGACTGGGCCGACGCATCACGGCGATCATCGTCAACGTCTCGCAAGATCATTGTGGAGGAGAGCTTTCCTTTACCGCTGGATCGACATCGGGGGCCGAAAATCACTCGGCGACGCTATCGGCGCGGGAATCAGATCCCAGGGTGAGGGGCTGGATGCAAGGCTTTCCGCCCCCGCCGGACAAGCTCATCACCCAGCCCCAATCGGTCTACTTCAGCTTCCCGAGGCTGCGCTGGTCGGTCTGCCACCTGCGCGAGCTCGTCCCGACCGAAGAGATCAGCCGCGGCGTCGGCGCGCCCGTCCCGTTGGAGGTTCTGCCGCCAGACGCGCTCGCCGACGCACAGCGAGCGATCGACGCGGTCACCTTCACGCCGATGAACGCCGACACGGAGATGACCTGGGAAGCGTCGCTCGACGCGAACTACACCGATGGGATGCTCATCCTGCACAAGGGCCGGGTCGTCTATGAACGTTACGCCGGCTGCCTGACAGAGGACGGCAAGCACGCGGCGATGTCGATGACCAAGTCGATCACCGGGCTGCTGGCGGAAATCCTGGTGGCGGAGGGCGATCTGGACGATACGGCGCTGGTCGCTGACGTCATCCCCGAGATCGGGGAAAGCGCGTTCGCATCCGCCACCGTTCGCCAGGTCATGGACATGACAACCGGCGTCCGGTTCTCCGAGGAGTACGCCGACCCGAACGCCGACATCTGGACCTACTCCGCCGCTGCCAGCCCGCTGCCGAAGGCCGAGGGCTACGAGGGTCCCGACGGCTATTGGGAATACCTCCAGCAGGTGCAGCCCGAGGGCGACCACGGCGAGGCGTTTCACTACAAGACGATCAACGCCGACATGCTGGGATGGATCACCTCGCGCGTGTCCGGCAAGGCCGTGAGCGACCTGGCCTCCGAGCGGCTCTGGCGACCCATGGATGCCGAGCAGGACGCCTACATGACCGTCGACGGCAAGGGTGTGCCCTTCGCCGGCGGCGGCATCAGCGCCGGGCTGCGCGACCTCGGGCGGATCGGCCTCCTGATGCTGAACGAAGGCGTCATCAACGGCGAGCGGCTCTTCCCGGCAGCGGCGGTGCAGTCGATCCGCGCGGGCGGTGACCCCGCGAAGTTCGGCGGATACCCGACGCTCGCGGGAGGCAGCTACACCAGCATGTGGTGGGTCTATCACGACGACCACGGCGCCTTCGCCGCGCGCGGCGTGCACGGGCAGACGATCCACGTCGATCCGGTCGCCGAGATGGTGCTGGTCCGCTTCGCCTCCTTCCCCCAGGCGGCGAATCCGGCGCTCGACCCGACGTCGCTTCCGGCGTTCCGGGCGGTCGCCGACTACCTGATGTCGACCTGACGGCGAGCGCAATCTCCTCGGCCCCGACCCGCCTCAATCGCTGCTCGCCGCGACGGCGATATCACCGCACCCCCACCATCGCGGTCGGCCGGCGAGCACCGTCAGTCGAGCGACAACCCCCAGATCATGAAGAC